>NZ_DFRA01000068.1:0-163412 GCF_002378465.1 Empedobacter sp. UBA3475
CCTAAATGCACTACGGGTATATTAATTATTTTAGTACTAAAATACAAAAAAAGGTAGACTTTTTGTATTATTTATTTTAACTTTGGTTACAAATTAATTATCGTCATGAAAAAATTAATGTTTTTAGGTGCTTTTGCTTTAGGCGTTACAAGTTTATTTGCTCAAACACTTAGTTTAGAAAAAGAAGAAATTCAATTTGGAAATATAAAGTTGAATACCGAAGTAACAGCTAAGATGAAAGTAACCAACTCAGGTGATAAACCTTTAATTCTTAAAAGCGTTGTTGGTTCTTGTGGATGTACAGTTCCTGAATATCCTACAACACCTATCGAACCAGGAAAATCTGCGGATATTACCGTTAAATATTCAAGTGGTTCTGTGACTGGAGATTTCAATAAATCTGTAACAATCACATCTAACGATCCAGTTTCTTCTCGAAAAATTTTCAGAATAAAAGGAAAAGCGGAATAATTGTAAAGCAAGTTAAATAACTTGCTTTTTTAAGTTAAATAACTTGCTTTTTTCTTTTTATAAATTAAAAACCATTATCTACCTAATAATCTTGAAGTCACATGATTACTAAATATTTCAATTTCATTTGATTTTAGGAACTTAACCTTCATTGTTCCATCAAAATCTTCAACAGAAATGATTTCAATTTCATCATTCAAATGAATATTTTTTGAATTCAAATACTTCAAAAATTCATCAGAAGAACCAATAACAGCGCATATTTCTACTTTATCACCTTCTTTAAATTCGGCCAATTTTTTGTAATTGATAATTTCTATTTTTCCATTTTTATCTGGAATTGGAGAACCATGCGGATCTAATTTAGGAAAATTCAATAATTCGTCCATTTTATCGAAAAAAATTGGACTTTGAATATGTTCTATTTGCTCAGCAATTTCATGAACTTGTTCCCAACCAAATCCCATTTTATCTACCAAAAACATCTCTGTTAATCGGTGTTTTCTTACAATCAAAGAAGCTTTCAGAATTCCTTTATCAGATAACCGAAGTGGTTTATACGATTCATAAATCACCAATTCTTTTTCAGCTAATTTTTTCATCATACTGTTTACAGTAGGCATTTTTATTTCCAAATGCTTACTCAAATCCTTCACATTCACTTCTCCTTTCCCATTTTCAGAAAGATGAAATAATGCTTTTAGGTAATTTTCTTCGACCAATGAATTCATGGAAACAAATATAGTTGAAAATTAAGTAAAATTTAAAAATTCATTTTTAATAATATTTTTGTTAGATTTGTCTAACTTTTTAATTTGATTATAAATTTTACTTAACATGAAAACAACATTTTATTTATTCATCACCTTAACCTCCATTCTATCAAATGCTCAGGAACAAAAAGATTCTATTTATATGGAAGATTCTTCAGAAAATTTAGATGAGATTGTAATTACAGGAACAATGAAAGCTGTAAGAAAATCTGATAGTCCAGTTCCAATTGAAATCTATACACCAAAGTTTTTTCAAAAAAATCCAACACCTTCATTATTTGACGCTGTACAATTAATAAATGGTGTTCAACCACAACTAAACTGTAATGTTTGTAACACAGGTGATATTCATATTAACGGAATGGAAGGTCCATATACCATGATTTTAATTGACGGAATGCCAATTGTTTCTTCTTTATCTACTGTTTATGGTTTGAGCGGAATTCCGAACTCTTTGGTAGAACGAATAGAAGTTGTAAAAGGACCAGCATCTTCCCTTTATGGAACAGAAGCCATGGGTGGTATAATTAATGTAATTACGAAATCTCCTAAATCTGCTCCAAAATTATCTTTGGATGCTTTTACAACTTCTTGGTTGGAAACCAATCTTGATGGTGGATACAAATACAATTTAGGAGAAAAGGTAAATAGTTTATTTGGTTTTAATTACTTTAAATATGGTAATAAGAAAGATAAAAATAACGACGGTTTTACGGATGTAACGTTACAAGATCGCATCACGTTATTCAATAAATTTGATTTTGAACGTCAAAAAAATAGAACAGCATCAGTTGCTTTACGTTATTTATACGAAGATAGATGGGGAGGTCAAATGAATTGGAAAAGAAAACTACACAGAGGAAGTGACGAAGTTTATGCCGAAAGTATTATGACAAATCGTTTTGAAGCGATAGGAATGTATCAATTACCTATAAAAGAAAAAATAATGACTCAATTTTCTTATAATTTTCATCAACAGAATTCATTTTATGGTCCAGAATCTTATCAAGGAAAACAACAAGTTATTTTTGCTCAAGCTTATTGGGATAAGATAATTGGACAACATAGCTTACTTTTAGGATCTTCATTTAAATATACTTATTATGATGATAACACAAGAGGTACTGGAGAATATGATGAGGATAATAATCTAATCAAGAATAACCCAATGAATACACAGATTCCTGGTATTTTTGTACAAGACGAATGGACATTAAATTCTGAAAACAAATTATTACTTGGTTATCGATTTGATTATGATAAAACACATAAAGGAATACATTCTCCAAGAATTGCATACAAATTTTCACCTTCATCTCATCATACTTTAAGAGCAAGTTTTGGTACGGGATTTCGTGTTGTGAATGTCTTCACAGAAGATCATCGTGCATTAACTGGAGCTAGACAAGTAGTTTTTGAAAATGAATTAAAACCTGAAAAATCATATAATGGAAATATTAATTATGTATTCAAACTACCAACTTCTTTCACCGCTTTAAACTTTGATTTTACAACATTCTATTCTTATTTCACAAACAAAATTATTGCTGATACAGATACTGACGAAACAAAGATTATCTATGACAATTTAGATGGACACGCAATATCTCAAGGAGTTTCTTTAAACATAGATGCAACATTTGACTTTCCTCTAAAAATAATGCTTGGCGCAACCTATATGGATGTATACAAAAAAGAAGATGGAGAAAAAGAAGTTCAATATCATGCACCAAAATGGTCTGGAAATTTCTTAGCAAGTTATACATTCAAAAAAGGTTTTACTGTTGATTTAACCGCCAATTATAATGACAAAATGAAATTACCTCAAGTAGAAAATGATTATCGACCAGAATATTCAAAACCAACTGTTATTGCAAATATTCAATTAAGTAAATCATTTAAGAATAATATTGAAATCTATGGTGGAATCAAAAATATTTTTAATGTTTTACCAAAAGGCGATGTTATTGCTCGTTGGTGGGACCCATTCGGAGAACCTGGAAATGGCGTTACTCCTCCTAAAGGAAGAAACGATGTTATTTTTGAACCAAATGATTACAGCTATACACCTATGCAGGGAACAAGAGGTTTTATAGGTGTTCGATACAATTTACGTTAATGAAAATCTGGTACTTCATATTCATTTTATCATCATTGAATCTCCAAGCACAGATTTCATTAGAAAAATTTAATTCAATTTCTAATGAAAATCCTAAACCAATTCTACTTTATTTTTCGACAAATTGGTGTAGTTACTGTATGATTCAAAAGAAACAATTAAAAAAGGATAAAGAATTACTTCAAATTCTAAATAATGACATTTATTTTATTGAATTTGAAGCAGAAACAAATGAATCTATTATCTTTTTAAACAAAAAATATGAACCTAAATCGAATAAAAAAACTCACCTATTTTTAGAAGAATTCATTGATAAAAATGAACAAATTAGTTATCCATATTGGGTTTTAATCTCAAAAGATTATAAAATTGAAATGACTTATACTGGATTAATTAAAAATAAACCCCTAAAACTTTTATTGGAAAAGTATTTACAAAAACCTTAATTTTTAGATTTACAAAAAAGCCTCAATTAATATTGAGGCTTTTTAATCACAAAAATTTACTCAAACGCAATTATCGAAAGTTTTGGATTTTCAATAGTCTCTTTTTGTTTGAGCTTTTCTATATCAATCACACCAACAATATGATTGTAATTTTTACTCTGATAACGTTCTTCTATTTCATCAAAAATATTTGAAACATCATCTGCTTGATTCTCAAAACCGATATAAATTCGCTTCTTTCCTGTTTGATTAAAAACTCCTTCTTCTTTGTTTTCATATTTTCGAATCGAATATTGATAATCATATTTCAACGCAGAAATATCACTCAAAACAGCCGAAGAAGTTGGGAAACGCCCTGCTCCTTTTCCATATAAAAATTGCTCATCTGAAAGCGAACTTCCAATCAAAACTCCATTATATTCGTTATTCACAAGCGCAATTGTTTTATTTAATTCAACAAAAGTTGGCAAAACTGTTGATGTAATTTCACCCGTTTGATGATTAATTTTAGAATTAGCAATCAACTTTATTGTATAATTTTTTTCTTTTGCGTATTTAAAATCTTCAACTTTCAATGAAGTAATTCCTTTTCGAATAACTTGATCAACATCAATCTTTTTACCGAAAGCATGCAACGTAATAATTGCTAATTTACTCGACGCATCAAAACCTTCTACATCAGCCGTTGGATCAGCTTCTGCAAAACCACTTTCTTGCGCTGCTTTTAAGGCATCTTGATACGACTCATTTTCATTCGCCATTTTCGTCAAAATGTAATTTGTTGTCCCATTTACAATTCCAGATACATAATTCAATAAATCGTTATCAAAATATTCTTCTAGATTTCTAATAATCGGAACTGACCCGCAAACAGAGGCTTCATAAAGAAAAGAAACATTGTTTTGTGCTTGCAAATCCAATAATTCTTTGTGATGATCTGCAATCAATTTTTTATTTGCACTTACCACATGTTTACCTTTATTGAACGCTTTTATAATGATATCATGTGCCGCATCAGCATCCGAAATTAACTCAACAACAACATTTATTTCATCGTCATTTAAAATATCATCCGCATTAGTCGAAAATAATTCAGACGGAGCATTTCTAGATTTAGAATTATCTTTAATTACAATTTTTTTAATTGCAGCATTCAATTGTGGTTTTTCTTCCAATACCTTGTAAATTCCTTCTCCTACAACTCCAAATCCGAACAATCCGATATTTATTTTTTTCATTTATTTGTTTTGTTTTTAATTATTTACCAAAGAAAAGTGAAGAAAAAAAATGGTTCAATCGCATAAAAACAATTGAACCATTTTGAATAAAGAATATTATTGAAGATTGGTTTACAGTAGTTTTTATTCATCTTTCCTATAAGGATGGATTTAGCACCTTGATTCATTAATCAGGTTGCTAAAGTTTCTTTGGGCCATTTCCCTCCACTTTTCTTGATAAAATGTAAATTTTAATGAACTATTTCTGAGGACAAATTTAGGCGAAAGAATTCTATATATCCAAATTAATTTCATTTCTTTAATTTAATATTTTCCGTAATTATAGATAAAAATACACAAATAATGAATTTTATTCTATAAATATTTATAGACAAAAATAATTTTCTAAAAAATACAATTAAAAGAAAAAACAAATCTTAATAATTTTTAATAAAACCCTATTTTTATTAAAAATATTCTAAAAACTACAATTTTCAATAACTAATTAAAATATTATTTCTTTAAAATAGTAATTTTAAAGAAATATTTTCTAAAATAAATTTCAAAAATGACCTATTAGAGATTTTGAACTATTTCAAACAAAAATTATTTCTATGAACCAAGTTTCGAACTCGTTTTTTTCAATCTTGATTTTTTTATTCTCAATACTTTAAATAATTTTGCACATAGCTTTATAAAGAAAGATGGAGGGAATAGGCCCGTTGAAATCTTAGCAACCCAAAGTATAGTTGGGTGCTAAATCCTACTCAAATAGAGAAAGATAAGGACTTACCTCACACTTCTTCCCATAAGGCTTTTAAAATATTTAGAATGAAATTAGACGATATACTAAAAGAGCGTATTGTTATTTTAGATGGTGCAATGGGAACGATGATCCAAAAGCACAATTTACAAGAAGAAGATTATCGTGGAGAACGATTCAAGGATTTTCATACTTCTTTAAAAGGAAATAACGATTTATTGGTTTTAACCCAACCTCAAATCATAAAAGATATTCACCGAGAATATTTGGCTGCTGGTGCAGATTTAATCGAAACAAATACGTTCAATGCCAATATTATTTCTATGGTTGATTATGATATGGTTGATTTGGTTGATGAATTAAATTACGAAGCCGTTCGCTTAGCAAAAGAAGCTTGTGAAGAGTTTTCTACCCCAGATAAACCTCGTTTTGTAGTTGGATCTTTAGGTCCAACCAACAAGACAGCCTCTATTTCGCCACAAGTAAATGACCCTAGTTATCGCGATGTGGATTTTGATTTATTGGCAAATGTATATTATCGTCAAGCAAAAACAATGTTAGAAGCTGGTGCAGATATTTTACTTGTCGAAACTATTTTTGATACTTTAAATGCAAAAGCAGCATTTTATGGAATTCAAGATGCGATAGAAAAAACAGGAATCAACGTTCCTCTAATGGCTTCTGGTACAATAACAGATAAATCTGGACGTACACTTTCTGGACAAACAACAGAAGCTTTCTTGATTTCATTAGAACATATTGATTTAATTTCAGTTGGGTTAAATTGTGCTTTAGGTGCAACAGATTTGATTCCATATTTAGAAGTATTAGCCGAAAAAGCACCATTTTATGTCAGCGCATACCCAAATGCTGGTTTACCAAACGCTTTCGGTGGATACGATGAAACTCCTGAAATGATGCGAGATTTTATCAAACCTTTCTTAGATAAAAAATTGGTTAATATTTTGGGTGGATGTTGTGGAACTACACCAGATCATATCAAATTGATGGCAGATTTAGCAAAAGAATACGAACCTCGAAAAATTAGTGAACAATGTCAGGCGTAAAAATTCAACTTTCTGGATTAGAACCTTTAATTGTACGAGAAAATTCAAACTTTGTAAACGTTGGCGAACGTACAAATGTAACTGGTTCTAAAAAATTCTTGCGATTAATCAAAGAAGAAAAATTTGAAGAAGCACTTCAGGTTGCACGTGACCAAGTGGATGGTGGCGCGCAAATTATCGATATCAATATGGATGAAGGTATGCTTGATGGTGTAGCTTCTATGGTAAAATATTTGCGTTTGATTGCTTCTGAACCTGATATTTCGAAAGTTCCAATTATGATTGATTCTTCGAAATGGGAAATTATTGAAGCTGGTCTAAAAAATGTTCAAGGTAAAGCGATTGTCAACTCAATTTCTTTAAAAGAGGGAGAAGAATTATTTATCGAACATGCGAAGAAAATTAAACGTTACGGTGCTGCAACAGTGGTTATGGCGTTTGATGAGAAAGGTCAAGCGGATAATTATGAACGTCGAATCGAAATCGTAAAACGTTTGTATGATATTTTGGTAAATCAAGTAAATTTCAATCCAAGAGATATCATTTTTGATGTGAATATTTTCCCAGTTGCAACAGGAATGGAAGAACATCGCCGTAATGCCATCGATTTTTTTGATGCAACAAAATGGATCAAAGAAAATCTTCCACATGCGTTAGTTTCGGGTGGAGTTTCGAATGTTTCGTTTTCCTTCCGTGGAAACAATGCGGTTCGTGAAGCGATGCACACGGCGTTTTTATATCACGCCATCAAACACGGAATGGATATGGGAATCGTCAATCCAGAAATGATTGAGATTTACGATGATATTCCAAAAGATTTATTAGAGCACGTTGAAGATGTTTTATTGGATCGACGTGACGATGCAACAGAGCGTTTGATTGATTTTGCCGAACATCTAAAAGGTGTTACAAAAGAGAAAAAGAAAGATGATACTTGGCGCGAATTACCTTTGGAAAAGCGTATTGAAATTTCTTTAGTAAAAGGAATTACAGAATTTATTGACGAAGATACTGCAGAAGCTTTGGAAAAAATTGGTTCTCCATTACGTGTTATTGAAGGTCCTTTGATGGACGGAATGAATGTCGTTGGAGATCTTTTCGGAAGTGGTAAAATGTTCTTACCGCAGGTAGTGAAATCGGCTCGCGTAATGAAAAAATCTGTTGCTTATTTAACGCCATTTTTAGAGGAAGAAAAACTTAGAAATAAAACAGACAAAGAGCCTTCTAAGATCTTGATGGCAACTGTAAAAGGTGATGTTCACGATATCGGAAAAAATATTGTTTCAGTCGTTTTAAGCTGTAATGGTTTCGAGATTATCGATTTAGGCGTAATGGTTTCTTCTGAAACAATTTTAGACGAAGCGCAAAAAAATAATGTCGATGTGATTGGTCTTTCTGGATTGATTACTCCATCTTTAGATGAAATGGTGCATGTTGCCAGAGAAATGAAACGCCTTAATCTTGATATTCCATTGATGATTGGTGGCGCAACAACTTCTAAAGCGCATACAGCTGTAAAAATTGCACCAGAATATGACAAAGCAATTCATGTTTTAGATGCTTCGCGTTCGGTTACGATTTGTCAAAAATTGATTGGAAATCAACAGGCGGAATTGCTAACAGAAACTACTACTGATTATACAAAAATTAGAGAAGGTTTCTTGAATCGCGCTGTATCAAAGGAATATCTATCGATTGAAGATGCTCGAAAAAACAAATTAAAAGTTGATTTTGAAGAAAATAAACCTTTTAAACCAAATAAATTAGGTGTTTTTACACATCAAACAACAGTTTCTGAATTAAGAGATTTTATCGATTGGACGCCATTTTTCAAAACATGGGATTTACATGGTAAATTTCCTGCGATTTTAGATGATGAAATTGTCGGAACAAATGCCAAAGAACTATATGTAGATGCTTTGTCAATGTTAAATAAAATTGAAGCTGAAAATTTAGCTAAACCGAAAGCTGTTTTTGGACTTTTTAAAGCGAATACAGTAAACGATGATACGATTGAATTGTTTGATGAAAATAATAATAAAATAGAGGAGTTTTATACACTTCGTCAACAAGCGAAAAAATCGAAAAAACAACCAAATATTTCGATTGCTGATTTTATTGCGCCGAAAGATTCAGCAATTCAAGATTATATCGGTGCATTTGCTGTCACAGCTGGTCATGAAATTGAAGAAGTTGCTAATGCTTACGAAACAAATTTAGATGATTACAATTCGATTATGGTGAAAGCAATTGCCGATCGTCTAGCTGAAGCTTATGCAGAATATTTGCACAAATATGTTCGTACAGAAGTTTGGGGTTATGCGAAAGATGAAACTTTATCAAATGACGAATTAATTTCAGAAAAATATAAAGGAATTCGCCCTGCTCCTGGTTATCCTGCATGTCCTGACCATTTAGAAAAAGAAACAATTTTCAAAATTTTGGATGTAGAGAAAAATGCAGGGATTGAGTTAACAAGTTCGTTGGCGATGTATCCAGTTTCATCTGTTTCGGGTTATTATTTTGGAAATCCAGAAGCAAAATATTTCGGAGTTGGTAAAATAAAATTGGATCAGGTTGAAGATTTTGCGAAACGTAAAAATATAGAACTTGATAAAGCTGAACGTTGGTTGAGTCCTAATTTGGCGTAAAAGCGTTAAGTAAAAATAAAATTTATCATTCAAAATGAGCATTTCGAAATAAAGAATCTCAGATTCCTCGACAAGCTCGGAATGACAACGAACGTAGAACAAAATAAAAAAATGCGTTAGGGATTGTAGTGAAAATCCTTTTTTGTTGATTGGACGAAGTCGAAATTAACAAAAAAGATTGTAACGAAAAGCCCGCCCGAAGGAAACGCCCATATAAAAGAAAATATATAATCGAAATTCGAGATTCGAACTTCGCTAAACGATAAAATAAAGAATGAAAGTTACCGAACATATAGAACGCGCAAACGGAAAACCATTATTTTCTGTAGAGATTTTACCGCCTTTGAAAGGACAAGATGTCAATGCGACGTTCAAAACTTTAGACCCGTTAGTTGAGTTAAATCCAGCTTTTATCGATGTAACTTATCATCGTCAAGAGTATATTTACAAACAGAAAGAAAATGGGTTATTGAAACGTTATCAGGTACGAAAACGTCCTGGTACAGTTGCAATTTGTGCTGCAATACAGAATCATTATAAGATAGACGCAATTCCGCATTTGATTTGTGGTGGATTTACAAAAGAAGATACAGAAGATGCGTTAATCGATTTGAATTTCTTGGGAATTGACAATCTTTTGGTTTTACGTGGAGATCCTATAAAATCGGAAAAATCTTTTGTTCCTGAAGTTGGTGGACATGCAAATGCTTCGGAATTGATTGAGCAAATTACTGCTTTGAATACAGGAAATTATCTAGACGACGAACTACAAGAATCGCATGCAATGGATTTTTGTATTGGTGTAGCGGGTTATCCTGAGAAGCATTTCGAATCACCAAATCTTGCAATGGATTTGTATTATTTGAAAAAGAAAGTGGAATTGGGAGCTGATTATATCGTGACGCAAATGTTTTTTGATAATCAGAAATATTTTGATTTCGTTAAAAAATGTCGCGAAATGGATATTAATATTCCGATTATTCCGGGTATAAAACCTTTGACAACTTTCAATCAACTAACGTCGATTCCACAAAATTTCTATTTGGACTTACCAGAAGCTTTGGCAATGGAAGTTTTGAAGTCGAAAGATAAGGAACGAATCAAGGAAATCGGAATTGAATGGTGTATTCAACAATGTAAAGAGTTGATCGATTTTGGTGTTCCTGGATTACATTTTTATACAATGAGTAATTCTATAAATACAAAAAGAATCGCTGAGGCAGTTTATTAAAATAACAATAGTTGGTTGTTTATCTTTTCACAAATAAACAACCAAAATTATTAATTAAATTAATACGTAAAAATTAATCCATAGAAAAATTGTTTTTCCCCCTTATAGTCTTATAACTCATCATTACAGCGATAAGCGAAATAATTGTAACCGAGAAACTGATGTTCAAGATAAAATCCGCATGATCTACACTTAACATTTTTAAAAAGACAGAAACAAGAAGTAAAATACTACTTACAAGGAAGAACTTAATTGTGTTCTTAAAAATCAATTTATTCATATTGTGTTAAATTTTGGTTAAATAAAAATAAATAAAAAATTATATAATCCAATTTTTTTTTGACTTATTCAATATTAAATTTTAAATAACAAACGTTAGTAAAACTTTATTTATCTGCACATTACATTAACTGAATTAAATCTAAATTCCTTATTTTTGATCATATAAAACTATAAATGGATCTTTTTAACGATTTATTTGACGGACAACAAAATCTACTTCCAAAAGATGGAACTGTAAATTATTTTGGACAAATTATGACCGATGAAAAAGCGCATCATTATTATTCTATATTATTAAATGAAATTGAATGGAAAAACGATCAAGCAATAATATTTGGAAAATTGATAGAAACTAAACGAAAAATTGCTTGGTATGGAGATTTTCCATTTGCTTATACCTATTCCAAAATCATGAAAACAGCTTTGCCTTGGACTGATACTTTACTTGAATTAAAAAAATTAGCTGAGGAAAAAACTGGCGAAACTTATAATTCTTGTTTGGTAAATTTATATCACGATGGTTCCGAAGGGATGGCTTGGCATAGTGATGGTGAAAAACAATTGAAACGTCATGGCGCAATTGCCTCGCTAAGTTTCGGCGCTGAACGTAAATTTGGTTTTAAACATAAAGAAACTAAAGAAGTAATTGCTTTAAATCTTGCAAGTGGTAGTTTATTAGTTATGAAAAATGAAACACAAGATTATTGGCTGCATCGCTTACCTCCTACTAAAAAAGTAAATTCGCCACGAATTAATCTAACATTCAGAACAATAGATTTGGAGCAATAATTATTTTTGCTTGGAGATTTCAGCTTTATAAAAAGTCAAACTTTGTTGATTAAATTTATTCAGAAATGCATCATTAAAATCATTCAAAGAAATAACATCCAAATCAATTTTAGTTTTTAGCGTTGGTAAAGCAATCACTTTATTTGATGATTTATCCAAACTATTCCATTTCGCAATAAACTCTTTTGTAGCTGTAATAAAAGTTGATTCGCCATTTTCTTTCGAATAATCATCCGAAACTATTGAACGTTTTATGGCAGATAATTCAATCTTTTTTGTCTGACGATTGTATCGAAAATAAGATGTAAACAAAACATCTCCTATTTTATTGATAATCTTGAAACCTTTCTTTGTTTCCTCAATCTTCGTATTACGATCCAATTCATTAAAAGCTAAACTACTCTGCTTTTTATATTCAGTATCAGAAAGTAAAAACTCTATTTTATTCGTTTCAAAATTAATTGAAACCTTGTCAAACTTTCCATCGCCATCCAAATCTTTCACAATCGATTGTTTGGCAAAAGTTAGTAAACTCATGCTCAAAAATAACGATATGAAAAATGTTAATCTCATCAGAAAGTATAATCTCTTAAATTTTATTTAAAGATACCACAAAAAAAGCTCCAAAAAGGAGCTTTAACTATTTAATAACAGGATTTATATCCAAAATATTTTCTTTTCGATATTTTTCGATAAAATCATCTGTAAAATTTTCGCTTCCTAACAATTTATTTTCTTGTAAAACCTTTTTAATATCAAGCTTTTTATAAGCTTGTAACATCGGTTCAGAAATCGCTTTATACGTAAAATGCCACGGTTCATATTTGAATCCTTTTCTCGCTGAATTATCCGTGTACACCAAATAAAAACCATATTTAGATGCATTTTCATCTAACCAAAGTTTAAATTTATGCATTGATCCTCCTTCGTTAAAATGTTTCTCATTCAACGGATCTGCTGGTATTCCGCGCGTTCCGTCTATAATATCCAAATCAGTTCCCCAATGGTGACGAGAAGTTCCTGGAATGGTAGAATATTCAATAATCTTTTCGATGTTTTCTTTCGCTGCAATTTTCTTCGCTTGATTTGCTTTATACTTGCGCTCCCAAATTCCGTTTTGATACGTATAATTTCTATAGCTCGAAATCACTTGTATTTTAAAACCTGCTTTTTGTGCATCAGCTTTCATTAATTCAAATTGTTTTGCAACTACTGGCAACAATTTATACCCATTTCCAACCATCGTAGGGTTGCCTTTACCAATCAATTCAGCCGTTGTAAAAGTAGGTAAAATAGTATCTGTTTCTTCTGGAGTTTGATCGCTGTTACCGAAAGCACAACCAGCATTTAGCATAAAAGCAAGTAAAATTAAATAAGAAAATTTCATAATATTAAATTGAGACATTATGGTAAGTATTAGATTTTGGTTTATTTTTATCAAAATTAAAGAATAAAAGTGGAGATTGTTATAATAATCGTATTGATTTTATTGAACGGAATTTTTTCCATGTCAGAAATGGCACTTGTTTCGTCAAGAAAATTCAAATTAGAAAATCAAATGAAGAAAGGAAGTTCTGGTGCTAAAACGGCTTTAGAACTTGCTGAGAATCCGAACAAATTTTTATCAACCGTACAAATCGGAATTACCCTTATTGGTATCTTATTAGGGGTTTTCTCGGGTGATAAACTAACTGCAAATTTAACAGAATTTTTAACATCTATTTCTTTCATTGCACCTTACGCCAAAACACTTTCTCCAATTATTATGGTAGTAATCATCACTTATTTTTCGATTGTATTTGGCGAATTATTACCAAAACGTTTGGGAATGAAATTTCCTGAAATGGTTTCTACTATTGTTTCGAAACCGATGAAATGGTTATCTATCATCACTTCTCCATTCGTTTGGTTGTTAACAGTTACCAATAATTTTTTCTTAAAATTGTTTGGTATTAAAGACGATAGCAGCGAAGTTGTTTCGGAAGAAGAAATTAAAAATATCATCAAAGAAAGTACAGAAGGTGGTGAAATTCAGGAAAAAGAACACGAAATCTTAGAACGTGTTTTCGAGCTTGGAGATCGTCGTGTGAACACGTTAGCAACGCATCGTTCGGAAATTGCTTCATTAGATATTTCAGATGATTATGAGAAAGCACGTGCAAAAGTTAAGAAAAATAAATATTCAGCCTACCCTGTTACGAAGAACAATAATCTGGACGAAATCGTTGGTATCTTGAAACTAAAAGATATGTTTGGTGTAAGTAAGGAAGATTTTAGCCTGAAAAAATTTATACACAAACCTATTTTTGTCAATGAAAATTCGTTTAGTTATCCTTTGTTGGAAATGTTACAGAATTCACAAGCACATTTTGCCATTATTTTAGACGAATATGGTACGACGGCTGGAATTGTAACAATAAACGATATTTTGGACGAATTGGTTGGTGATACACCAGAGAACCAAGACGAAGATTACGAAATCGTAGAACGTGAAGATGGTACATGGTTGATCGATGGGCAATTTTCGATCTATGAATTCGAGAAGTTTTTTGAGATTGATATCGACGAAGACATCGAAAATAGATATGTTACCGTTGCTGGAATTTTCTTAGATAAATACGAAACCATTCCAAATGTTGGTGATAAGGTAGAAGTAGAAGATTTGACACTAGAAATTGTAGACAAAGACGGTAATCGTATTGATAAAATATTGGCATATCGTAAGAAATAAAAAACTCAACCAAATGGTTGAGTTTTTTATTAACTCACTAATTTATTTTTTGAGCAGTAATATAATTTTCTCCATTAGCACTAATCCCTAGACCAGTAAATAGATTTATAGCGATGCTGTCTGGGTAGTGGTATTTGAATTATTCTAATTAGAATATTTTCTAGAACCTTGTCAAAATGTTGTAATTTGTTGTTTCTCTTGTCCCTTCACCTATTATATTAATTCAATAACTGAAAAGGCTGTTTTATAATAAATTATAAAACAGCCTTTTATTAAATTACTAAATATTAAATCTTCCTAATGTCCTCCTTCAGATTTAACTTCACCAAGATTTATTCCTTGTTTTTTAAGAATTTTAGGCGTTGCAATTGCATAAAATACAAGATACACAAAACATAAAATACAAACAATATAACTAGAATGAACAGTTGATAAATCTGCAATATACCCTTGGAATATACTTACTAATCCTCCTCCCATAATCATCATAATTAAGAAGTTACTTCCTTGCGAAGTGTTTTTTCCTAAACCATTAATTGCTAATGCAAAAATACAAGGCCATAATGTACTACAGAACAAACCAACACTTGTAATAGAATAAATAGAGACTAAACCAGTTGTATTCATTCCGATTAATAATGCTACAATTCCAATAATTGAGAAAGTTAATAACATTTTAGCAGGGTTTCCATTTGTCCATAAAGAAGCTAAAATCATTATTAAAATAATTACACTATATAGATAAAATGGTTTCAAATCATGCCCTGCAATGTAATTAACTAATAAGAAAATCCCAAAAGCTAAATAAGGTGCTATAAATTTAAGAGCCAATGTTTTTGTCTTATCTAAACCAAATGCTTCTGCTGCACCACCCCAACGACCAATCATCATACTTGCCCAATATAACGAAACATATGGTGTTACTCCTTGTATATCGAACCCTAATTCATTGTGCATATATGCTGGTAAATTACTTACAGTAGAAACTTCTACACCTACATATAAGAAGATCGCAAGCATTCCTAATAATAATTGAGGATATTTTAAGGCTGATGATTTATCATTTTTTGAAGTTGCAATCGCACTATCCTCTTCTTGTTCTGGATGATTTGGTAAAGACGAAAATTTCAAGAAAATAGCAACAGCTAAAAAAGCAACACCCAAACACAAATATGGAATTTTAACTGCTTCTATACTCAAAGTTGTTTCTCCTTCTCCTCCTGCACCAAAAATTGCATAAGCAACAATTAAAGGTCCAATTGTAGTTCCTAAGTTATTAATACCTCCAGCTAATGTTAAACGTTGAGATCCAGTACTTGCATCTCCTAAAGCAATTGCAAGCGGATTAGCAACAGTTTGTTGCAACGAAAAACCTAGACCTACAGTAAACAAACCTGTTAACATTAAAGGAAATGATCCTGTATTGGCTGCTGGAATAAAAAAAAGCGTTCCAATAGCTGATAAAAGAAGTCCAAAAGATAATGAATTCTTATACCCAAATTTATTGATTAAATCTTGTTTAGCTAATAATGAAACGCCCATATAAATTAAAGCTCCAACCGTATAAGCTATATAATAAGCTACTGCGACTAATTGACTTTCGGCTTGGGATAAATCAAATGATTTTTTAAAAACTGGAATTAAAATTTCATTACTTGCCGCTACGAATCCCCAAAAGAAGAATACTGTAACCAGTGGGATAAATTGACCCCAATTAGTTTTTTGTGATTGACTCATGTGTTTTGATATAATTTTTTTTTAAATATTGGTTGATGATTGCCTAAACAACCAGCTTATAAATATAGGTTATTTATAGTTTAATTTACAAATAGGTGAATGCTTAAATATTATACAGCACAAAGAAAAAAACTATATATTCAATAAATAAATATTATTTTTTTACAGATCAAATAATAATTAATAGATTATTTTTAACAAAAACATGTTAAATGTATTTAAAATTTAATTTCTCACTTTTTTATAAATCAAAAAAAAACTGTCCGATTAAGACAGTTTTCATTGTGTATTTATTCTTTATTTCACAGGAGTTTCTCTCGCAGCTTCGTATATAATCGAATCTCTTTGCTCTTGCGTCAAGTCATATTTGTAATCAAATATTGCAGATTCCCAATCTCCATATCCAACATTCGGCAATACAATAAATCGTTTTCCAAATTCAGATTTTAAAGTTTCTACAGCTGCCGCTCTTTCTTTTTCAGATTTATGATTATCAAATAAAGAAGAAAAATCTGTTAAACTATCTCCTAACAATAAAACAATGTCATAATCTTTCGAAATATTTTGACGACGTGCTTCTTTGCTACTTTCTTTACTTCTCAAAATCAAATTCTGAGCACTTTGAATTGGATAATTGTATTTTTCTAAATTTGCCAAAGTTCCAGGACGCTCTACTTCGTATCGATTTGTAACGTAAAAAATCTGAACACCTTTACTCGCTGCATACTGAAAAAACTCTTGAGAACCAGCCAAAGGAGTTGCAATTCCTTTCGACGTCCAATTTGCCCAAGTTTCTTGCGACCACGTTTTTCCTTGACGCGCCATTTCTACTGCATAGTACGAATTATCCAAAAAAGTTTCGTCAATATCCGTTACAATCGCTAAAGGTTTTGCGCCTTTTGTCGCAATTGCTTCATCCAATCTCATTTTAGCAACATTATAAGCTTGCTGGCTTAAGGCTTGATATTCAGCAGCACGTTGTTGAAAAAATGCAGCATAAATTTTACCATCAACTTGCAAACTTTTTTGCTGAACTGGTTGTTGTTCAGTAACTATTTTTGGTGTTTGACAAGCTGTTAATCCAAAAAGCATCAAGCTTCCAAGCATCAATTGTATATGTTTCATATCTCTAAATTCTGAAATGCAAAATTAAGCCTTACAATTCAAATCAAAAAATCAGATTACTGAATGTATTTAATCGATTCGAAAGTTGTTTGATGAAAATAGTTTTTGAACTGATGATGTTCTCCATTAATTTCTATATCAATTTCCAGATAATCGTTTTGATTAAAATGAATTAAATCTGTTTCGAAAAAATAAATATTTCGGATAACGTGAGAATCAGGTAAAATGGTATTTTTCAATAAAATATCATTTGTCCCCATTGCCAATTCTCCATAAAATGTAACATCAGCTTTGATTTTTTTTTGAGAAAAATTTGAATAAAAATCAGCTTCAACGATATTTATACGAACTGTTTTTTCGGTATTATTTTGAATAGAAATTAAGAATTCTAATGTATTTTTTTTCTTTGTTACCGAATCTATTTTTACTTGAAATTCTGAAATTTGTTGATTAGAATCATCAATCAAATCATCATTTTTTTCAATTTTTAAAAACGATATTTTTGGTTCTTCTTCTTTCGGAAGTGGTTTTTCAATTGGAACTGTTTTTAATTTTTTGTAAATAACAAACAGCACTAACAATACAAGTAAAATGAATAAATATTTCATTTTACAAATTTAGAAATTAAATCGTTTTTCTGATTTCGAAAAAATGATTTGTTTCGTTTTAGACAATTTTTTTTCTGAAACGAAAAGCACAAAAAGCTAAAACAAATACACTTCCTGCTACAGCAAAACTAATAGGATTTGAAGATTTAGAGCTATTTTCAGTAAAATTTGTTTGTATTAATTGACTATTTAAACCAGAAGATTGAGCAAATGAAATAGTTGTACTTGCAATGAATAGTAATAAAAATTTGAAGAGAGTTTTCATAATAATGAATTAAATAAAAAGTTTGGTTTTGATATTAAGAATCGATAAAACAAATACAATGCCTAATTTTCTTAAAATTAAATAATTTGCAATTTAGTAATGCCACTCAAATTCAATAATCAATTTTTTGGAGCATAACAATTAGGAGATAAAATATAAACTATTTATCAAAACCCTATAAACAAAATAACTCAATTCATTTTCAGAATTGAGTTATTTATTAATGATGTAAAAACTTTAATCTAGTTCTATTTTCACGAAATGATTATCCAATAAATGATCAATTAAATCTTGCGATTTATAATCAATCGGATCTTTTATTTGTTCTTTTGCTTTTGTATGTTCTTCAATTCGATGCAAAGCTTTATAAAAGCGTCGAACTTCGTTCAGATTCTTCAAAATTAATTTTGGAGCTTCTGCTTTTTCACCATTTTCTTCTTTGCATATCATCGTAAAATAAGACGAATTACAATGTTTAATTTCACTTGTTTGGATATTTTGACTTTCTACTCGAATTCCTACGACGATTGACGTTCTTCCGACATAGTTTACCGATGCTTTTAGCGTTAATAATTCTCCTACTTCTACTGGCGTTAAGAAATCTACTCTATCCACAGACGCCGTAACACAGTATTTTCCAGAATATTTGGAAGCACATGCGAATGCAATTTGATCGAGTAGAGAAAGAATGAATCCACCGTGTATTTTTCCACTAAAATTGGAATGTGATGGAAGCATTAATTGCGAAAAAGTTACCAATGAACTTTTTACCGTTTTGTAAATCATTTTATCTATTGTTGTGTGTGTGTTCAATTTGTAGTAATTAAGTTTAGACTGTAAAATTCATCTGCAATTTCGCGATTATTAGACAAACGAGGAACTTTATTTTGTCCACCTAATTTCCCTATCGATTTCATATAATGCTGAAAACCTTCTGTTTTAACCTCAGAAACGACAAGCGGACGCAAGATATTTCCCGTAATTAAATCATCGTAATACGTATTTTGGCGACGCATTTGTGTATCTAATTCTTGATTAAAAATAGTTATATCTTGTGGTTTTTGATCAAATTCTATTAACCATTCGTGATAAGGCAAACCTTCTGCTGGATTGACTTGAGGCGCAACTGTAAACTCATTTACACTCGCTGGATATTTTTCTAAAGTTTTTTGCAACGCCTGTTCCACTTCGTGACCAATTACATGCTCACCAAAAGCAGATGTATAATGTTTAATTCGACCAGAAACAACAATTCTATAAGGTTTTATCGAGGTAAAACGAGCTGTGTCACCAATATTATATCCCCACAAACCTGCGTTTGTATTGAGAATTAGAACATAATCTTTTCCTACTTCAACATCTTTCAATGAAATTCGGGTTGGATTTTCATCAAAAAACTCTTCAACTGGAACAAATTCATAAAAAATTCCATTATTCAATAAAAGCAATAAATCATCATTTTTTTGAGAATCTTGATACGCAATAAACCCTTCTGAAGCAGGATAAGTCTGAATACAATCTATTTTTCGACCAATTAGTTGATTCACTTTATCACGATAAGGTTCATAATTTACACCTCCTGTTACCATTAGTTGTAAATTCTTAAAAATAGATTGAACGTTTTCTTTTCCAGAAACTTTAATCAATCGTTCAAAATACATAATCAACCAAGGCGGAATCCCAGAAATCAGCGTCATATCAGCTTTCACCGTTTCATCCACTACCCTATGCACTTTTGTTTCCCAATCTTCAATCACATTTGTTTCATAAGATGGTAAACGATTTTTTTGCAAATAATTTGGAACAAAATGCGCACTAATTCCAGAAAGTCGACCAACTTTCAAACCATTTTTATCTTCGAGAATTGGACTTCCTTGCAAGAAAATCATTTTTCCGTCAACAAAATTAGAGTTCTTTGTTTCATTAATATAAAACAATAAAGCATTTCGAGCAGAATTTATATGCGAAGGAACGGATTCTTTTGTAAGCGGAATATATTTTGCACCAGAAGTAGTTCCAGAAGTTTTAGCTAAATAAAGAGGTTTTCCAGGCCATAGAATATTAGGTTTCCCTTCAATTACCTCATCAAAATAATGTTTCAACCCTTCGTAATCGTTGATTGGAACTTGCGATTTGAAATCTTCATAATTTTTGATTGATTCAAAATGATGATCAACTCCAAACTTTGTATTTTTTGCAGCAACAATCAATTCATTTAGAATTTTGTCTTGTGTTTCCAGCGGATTATTTATCCACTTTTGTTCTTTATTGACAATGTATTTTGCAAAAATTTTCGCTAAAAAAGCTTTCATGCTGTTCCTTTAAAACATTATTATTGGTCGAATTTAAACGAATATTCTAAATAATTTAACAACAATTGCAATGATTTTTCTTAGTCAAATCACTAATTACATTAAAGCTAAAACGTTAGCTATCATTTTATAATCATCCCGTAAAAAGTCGCTTCTCTATTATTTCTATTCCACATAAAATTATCTTATTTTTTCGAGGGATACAAGATTTTTTCTAATCGAACGTTTTATTGTAGATTTGTTTTTATTCGCTATCATGAAAAAGATTGTACTGAGTATCTTCGCCGCAAGTTTTTTAATCGGCTGTTCTACGCAAAAAAATAGTTTCAAAAACCGACAATATCACAAGATGACATCGTGGTTTAATGGAGTATTCAATGCTGAGGATGAGTTAGAAAAAAAGAACACAGAACTACAAACAAATTATGTAGAAAATTACTCGAAAATTTTACCTATTGGAATAGAATATTTTTCTGTTTCGGACTCTGCTAATTTAGGTGAATTTAATACGCCCAATTTTGGTATTGGAAGTGGAAATCGAAATAATCAAGATAAAGTAGAAAAACCTGTTGGATTTACTGCTGTAGAGGCAAAAGCTTCGAAAGCAATCGAAAAACATTCGATGTTAATTAAAGGAAAAGAAAATAATCCTTTGATGGGTCGCGCTTATTTATTGATTGGAAAATCATTATTTTATCAAAAAAAATACTTTGAAGCGCTTGATGCTTTAAACTATGTTGTCAAAAATTTCAAAGATTCTAAATACGCTCAAGAAGCGCATGTTTACAAAACTGTTTCCGAAATAAAAGGAGGAAATTACTTTGATGGAGCTGAAACTTTGCAAAAACTTTACGAAAACGATCCGTATAAAAGTAAAGAATTAAAAACAATGATTGCGCGTACCTATGCTCAATTTTTAATTGATCAAAAAAAGTACGAAGAAGCACTTGATCCATTGCAAAAAGCCGAATATTTTTCTACAAATAAAGATGAACGAGTTCGAATATTTTATACGTTAGGACAAGTTTTTTCTAAATTAGGAAAACAACAAGAGGCTGGTGAAGCTTTCACGCAAGTTTATAAAATGAAGCCTGGATTTGATATGGAAATCAAATCGCAGTTGGCGATTGCAGCTAATTTTGATCCAAAAATTAATAATTACGGAAATTACAAGCAAAACTTGTTGGACATCTCGAATAAAGGAATTTATGCATCGAAGAAAAACGAGTTATATTACGGAATTTCTGAAATGGCTTTTCGAGCTGACAAAATGGATGATGCTGTAGAATATGCAAAATTGAGTTTGAAGGAACCAATGTCTGATCCTTATATTCGTGGGCGCGCTTTCGAAAATTATGGTGATATAAAGTTCAAGCAAAACGATTATGTTTACGCATCGGCTTATTATGATTCGGCACAAACAAGTTATAATTTGCCAGAAGATCAAACGCGTATTCAGAAACGAAATGATGTTTTGAAAAAATTGATGGAAAAACATTATTTAGTTCAGAAAAATGATTCAATTCTAAAACTTGCAGCACTTCCAAAAGAAGATCAATCAAAATTCTTCACAGATTATATTGAAAAATTAAAGAAAAAAGAAGAAAAGCAAGCTATAGAAGAGCAAAAAGAAATGGAAACTTTTCAGTTAGAGAATAAAACAGCAAGTTTTACGACGAGTTTTAATAATGCTGATAAAGGAAAATTCTATTTCTATAATCAAAATTTAAAATCGACTGGACAGCAAGAATTCCAACGTATTTGGGGAGGAATTTCCTTAAAAGATAATTGGAGAAATTCGAATGCGATAAGTACTGCAATTGAGGATAAACAGAATGAATTGACAGGGCAAATTGCTGCTGGCGATCCAAGACGTTTTGAACTTGATTATTATTTAGATCAAATTCCAACTTCTCAAAAAGCATTGAATGAGTTGAAAGTTGTGAGAGATACAACGCAATTGTCTTTAGGTACTGGATATTTTGATATTTTCAATAACTCAGAATTAGCTGGAAAAGAGTTGAAAGCCTTGGTTGCTTCGCCTCCAAAATCGGAAGATGTGTTATTAAAAGCGACTTATCAATTGTATCGTATTTATAAAAATCGTGATCAAAAATTAGAAGATGAATACAAAAATATCATTCTAACAAAATATCCAAATACGATTTATGCAGGTTATATTCTTAATCCAGAAGTTGAATACATCACTGCTGAAACAAAAGAAGCTTTAGAAGCCTACAAAGTTGCATACACGTTGTATCAAGATAAAAAATATGATGACGTAAAGAAAAAAGTACAAGAAGCAATTGTAAAATTTCCTACTGAAATTATCATTGCTAAATTTGCTTTATTAAATGCTTATGTAATCAAACAAACGGGAAAAGATAGCGATTTTGAACAAGCTTTAGAAATTGTAATTACTGCTTATGACGGAACTGAAGAAGCTAAGCAAGCAAAACGTTTGTTGGATAAATTGCGTAATACTAAGAAAAAAACTACTGAAAATCAAAAAATTGAAGAAAACCAGCCACAAATTAATACTGTAGATAGATCACCTACACAAATCATCGAAAAAGAAATAAATCAACCGAAAAATAACAATGATGATAAAAATGTTATTAAAAAAACTGTAAAAGAATCAAATACAGTTGGTCTTGAAGGAGGGGATACGAATTATTAAAATATAAATTAAATTAACACCATGAAAACAATTCATTACATCTTATTCTCTCTTTCCGTTTTGGTTGGAGGAAATGTAATCGCTCAACAAACAAAAACTTATGACATTCCTTTGGTTGGAAATGCTTTTGAAGTCGGTCATAAAGAAGGATCATCATCTACAGTTACAAAAGTGGATGCTTTAATTTCTCCACAAACTAAAAATGTAACAAAAACGTATTTCAAAGTTTTAGGAACTGGAAATGTTAATATTCAATTAAAGGGTGAAGCTAAAAATGACGCTCAATTAAATGTTGGTTTCAATAAAAAAACAAAAAAATACAATTGGAAATCTACTGATAAAACTATTTCTGTAGGTACATTCGCTATTTCAAAACCGGGTTATGTTTCTGTTGATTTAAGCGGATTGAAAGGCGAAATTGCTATTACAGATTTTATAGTTAGTGGAACTGCTGTAGACAACGGAATTATTTATAGCAACGATCCGCAGTACTATTATTGGGCGAGACGTGGACCTTCTTGCCATTTAGCCTATGAAATTCCTTCTGATAAAAATGTTTCATATTACTACAATGAAATCGTTGTACCAAAAGACGCTGATATAATTGGTTCTTATTATATGGCAAACGGTTTTGGAGAAGGATATTTCGGAATTCAAGCTAATTCAGAAACGGAAAGACGTATTTTGTTTTCAGTTTGGAGTCCTTTCGTAACTGATGACCCAAAAAGTATTCCTGATGATGAAAAAATCGTTTTGTTAAAGAAAGGAGACAATGTGAAAACAGGAGAATTCGGTAACGAAGGTTCTGGTGGACAAAGTTATATGAAATACAATTGGAAAGCCGATACAACGTATAAATTCTTATTGAAAGGTGTTCCAAATGGTGATAATTCGACAACTTATACAGCTTGGTTTTTTATGCCAGAAACGAATAATTGGCAAATCATCGCAAGCTTTAAACGCCCTAAAACAAATACATACCTAAAAAGATTTCACTCTTTCCTAGAAAATTTTATGCCAACACAAGGTTACTTAACTAGAAAAGTAAACTTCAACAATCAATGGGTTTATGATGGAGAATGGAAAAAAGTAAATGGAGCAAAATTAACTGTTGATGCAACTTATAAAGCAAATCAACGTATTGATGCAACTGGAGGAACAACATCTACTGGATATTTCTTGAAGATGGGAGGCTTTTTTAATGAAATTGAACAACCTGGAACAGCTTTCAAGTTTGATAACAAACAAACTGCACCACAAATTGATTTTTCGAAATTACAATAATCAATATTGTATAAACTAAATAAAAAATCGGTTGGAATTATCCAACCGATTTTTTATTTACCCCAACTTCATATCACCATCTTTTATCCAGTTTTTCTTTTTCATGAAAATGTAAATTAAATATGAAATAATTGCTGGAGCAATGATTTGCAAAATTAATATTGAAGTTAAAATATATGAAGTATCATATTTAGATTTCATGGCATTGAAAGTTCCTATTTGTCCAACCAAACCACAAGAACCCATCCCCGATTCTAGAGCTGTATTTTCCATATTGAAATAAATAATTCCAATTGGACCTATAATCACTGAAGCTAAAGTTGGTGGAATCCAAATTTTCCAATTTTTATAAATGTTCGGAACCTGTAACATACTTGTCCCTAATCCTTGTGCTAAAACACCTTTCAAACCATTATCCTTAAAACTGATTGTAGCAAATCCAATCATTTGTGCACAACAACCTATTGTTGCAGCTCCAGCTGCTGAACCGTCTAATTCTAACATTAGACACAAAGCAGCTGATGAAATTGGTAAAGTCAAAACCATACCGACAATTACAGCAATTACAACTCCCATTATCAAAGGATTAGAATCGGTTGATAATATAATTATTTCACCAATCCATTTCATCATTTGTTGAACAGAAGGACCAATGATTTGTGCTAAGATTACTCCAACCAAAACAGTAATAATCGGTGTAATTACAATATCTATACGTGTTTCGCCTGCTACCATTTTTCCCACTTCAACCGCTACAATTGTCGCTATAAAAACACCTAAAGGTCCACCTAATTGATATGCTGCAATTCCTATAACTGCTGACGAAAATAACACCAATTGAGGTGCTCGTAAACTATAAGCAATAGCCAATGCTATCGCAGGTCCTGTCGCTTGATTCGCAACTGGCCAAACAATATCAGTTAAAAAAGAAATATCTAACTCTTCACCAATAGTTTTCAAAATTGTACCAACCAATAAAGTCGCAAATAAACCATAAGCCATTGCGCCCATTGCATCGATAAAATATCGTTTTGCAGAAATTTGTATATCTTTTTTGAGTAGGAAATTTTTCATGTTTGAAATTAAAAAAATCTATTATTTGTATAAAAAACTAATCTATTTCATTCTCTTTTTTACACCAATCAAGCATATATTCATATAAATCAGTCATATTAATTGATGGATTTTCTTTGTACTTTGCAAGCATTACTTGATTAAAATCTGTAAATTTCGCAAAACCTCTCATATTACTCATCATTCCATTCAATTCTGGCAAATATTTATCCAAATCTGTTTTGCTATAATTATCATGAACATATAATATATAAACAGCAAAAGTCATGTATTCGTTAAAAACCTTGTAAGGTGATTCATACATATCAGTTATTGTAGGTTTCGCCCACTTTTTACGATTTGACAATGCTTCATTGATTTGTTTCACATATTTATCAGAAACAGGATTTACATAATTATGATCGATTTCAGTAAATACAACACGTGATTCTAACAATTCATTTTGCGTAGGAGTCAATTTTGAATCAAAATCTGCACGAGCAATGAACATAATAGTTTGTGTAAATCCGTTATCCTCAAAACGCGATGTAGAATGCGCTCCATAAATTAACGGCGAAAAATATACTGCGTATGAACCATAACCAAATCCGAACTTTTTATCCAACCAATTTTGCATTTTCTGAATTGGATTTAATTGATTATACCTTTGCAAAAGTTCTGTATAATACGGTTGGTTGTTCTTATAGAATACTCTAAAATTACTCACTTTTGCAAAATCTTGGAACACTTTTGCATCTTTCATCGGATCAAACGTATACCAGCCTTTTGCCATTTGACCTATGTTTCCATTATTTTTAATCTCTCCGTTTTTATCAAAATTATATGCACAAGCATTCATTTTCAAGGCATAATAATAGCGATAACTTGTATTAGAAAACATATTTCCTTTGTAATCCTCAATATACTGTAAATCTGTAATATATTTTTTAATCGTATCTATCGCAGGATGATTCAAATAAGGCTTAAAGTACTCTTTTACTTGTTTATAATATTCTGTTTTGGTGTCAAACATATTAATTTCTTTCTCAGCATCGGGATGCAAAGCCATTAAAATATTGACCAATTCACTCACTTCCGGAATCGCAACTTCAGTTTTTCCTTTATATTTATTGATATAATCTTTTGTAAAATTTACGTTAGGTGCAATTCCAATAATACGTTGATAAGCGGTATCTTTCTTATTCTGAATGATTAAAAAATCAATCGTTTCACCTTTTTTTAAATCAAAAGAAAGATTATTCTTTCCATCAGAATAAATCACTTCACTCTTTTCATTTGAAACTTCTGCCATAAAAACATCTGGCTTAATTTTAGAATTAATAGCCCAAGATTTGCTTGATATTTTACCATTTACTTTTATTTCAAGCATTTTTTCATTGGTATGTAAAACTTTTTGTGCAAAACTTGGCATTGCTAACAAGGTGAATAAAGCTACAATTACATTTTTTTTCATATTAGTTTATAAGTATTTTTAAAAGAAAACAACCCCATCAAAAGATGAGGCTGTTAAAGTATTATTAATAAAAAAATTACATATTTCTACGGTACTGTCCGCCTACTTCGAATAAGGCAGAAGTGATTTGTCCTAATGAACAAACTTTGGTTGCTTCCATCAACACTTCAAAAATATTTTGATTGTTAATAGCCGCTTGTTGTGCAGTTTCTAATGCACTTTCAGCTTGTTGTTCATTAATTTTATTCAAGTTTTCTTTAGTTTTAATTTGAAATTGTTTTTCCTCTTCTGTTGCACGAATAACCTCCGCAGGAACCACTGTTGGCGAACCTTTTGAACTTAAGAACGTATTTACACCAATAATTGGGAACGTTCCGTTGTGTTTCAATGTTTCGTAATACAATGATTCTTCCTGAATTTTAGAACGTTGATACATCGTTTCCATCGCTCCTAAAACGCCACCACGTTCTGTAATACGATCAAATTCTTGTAAAACTGCTTCTTCTACTAAATCCGTTAATTCTTCAATTATAAATGAACCTTGAATTGGATTTTCGTTCTTCGCTAAACCTAATTCTTTATTGATAATCAACTGAATAGCCATTGCACGGCGAACCGATTCTTCTGTTGGCGTTGTAATTGCTTCATCGTACGCATTGGTATGTAACGAGTTACAGTTGTCGTAAATCGCATATAAAGCTTGCAACGTCGTACGAATATCGTTGAAATCAATTTCTTGCGCGTGTAACGATCGACCCGAAGTTTGAATATGGTATTTCAACATTTGTGCACGTTCGTTAGCTCCGTATTTATTTTTCAAGGCTTTTGCCCAAATTTTACGCGCCACACGACCAATTACTGAATATTCTGGATCGATACCATTGGAGAAGAAAAACGATAAGTTTGGCCCAAACGCATTGATATCCATTCCGCGAGATAAATAATACTCAACATACGTAAATCCGTTAGCTAACGTAAACGCTAACTGCGTAATAGGATTCGCTCCTGCTTCAGCAATATGGTAACCCGAAATAGAAACCGAATAAAAATTACGTACATTTTGATTGATGAAATATTCTTGCACATCGCCCATTAAACGCAACGCAAATTCTGTTGAGAAAATACACGTATTTTGTGCTTGGTCTTCTTTTAAAATATCTGCCTGAACAGTTCCACGAACCTGAGCTAACGTATTTTTCTTAATTTCAGCATAAACTTCTGCAGGTAAAACCTGATCACCAGTTACACCCAAAAGCATTAACCCCAAACCATCATTTCCTTCTGGTAAATCGCCATTATAACGAGGTCTTTCCAAACCTTTGTCTTCGTAAATAGCTTTGATTTTTGCTTCAATTTCAGTTTCTAAACCATTTTCTTTGATGTATTTTTCACAATTTTGATCAATTGCGGCATTCATAAAGAAACCTAACAACATAGGCGCAGGACCGTTAATCGTCATAGAAACCGAAGTAGCTGGATGTGATAAATCGAAACCAGAATATAATTTCTTCGCATCATCTAAACAACAAATCGAAACTCCAGCATTACCAATTTTTCCGTAAATATCAGGACGATGACCTGGATCATTTCCATACAAAGTTACCGAATCAAACGCTGTAGACAAACGCTTTGCTGGCATTCCTTTCGATACATAATGGAAACGACGATTGGTACGCTCTGGTCCACCTTCACCCGCAAACATACGCGTTGGATCCTCACCTTCACGTTTAAATGGATATAATCCCGAAGTAAAAGGAAACTCACCCGGTACGTTTTCTTGTAAAACCCAACGTAAAATATCGCCCCAAGCTTCGTACTTTGGCAATGCAATTTTAGGGATTTGTAAATGCGATAAAGACTCAGAATGTGTCTGAATTTTAATTTCTTTATCACGCACTTTAAATGTATAAACTGGATTTTTATATTTGTTTACCTTTTCGTCCCAAGTCGTGATTACTTCCCAGTTGAAAGGATCTAAATTCATTTTTAATTTATCAAATTCAGCTAAAAGAATTTTAACTAAATCTGCATTTTCAGTTCCAGAAATATCAATTCCGTGTTGAGAAATTGTTGGCTTTTTTCCAGAAAGTGTTTCAATTGTTTTAAAGAAACCATATAGTTTTTGAGCTACATCTCTCTGTGCATTTGCACGAACATCATATCCACGATTATTTTCAGCAATCTCTGATAAATAACGCGTTCTTGATGGTGGAATAACAAAGATTTTCTCTGACATTTCTTTTGTAATTTGAAAAGAAGATTTCAAATCTGCATTTGTTTTTTCAACCACTTTATCAATGATTGATTGGTATAATTGATTGGTTCCTGGATCGTTAAATTGTGAAGCAATTGTTCCAAAAACAGGCATTTCATCAGGATTTATATCCCAAAGATTATGATTACGTTGGTATTGTTTTTTTACATCGCGTAAGGCATCTAACGCACCACGTTTATCGAATTTATTAATCGCCACAATGTCAGCAAAATCTAACATATCAATCTTCTCTAATTGCGTTGCAGCACCAAATTCTGGCGTCATGATATACAATGAAGCATCAGAATGATCTAAAATTTCGGTATCTGACTGACCAATTCCAGAAGTTTCTAAAATAATCAAATCATATTTCGCAGCTTTCAACACCTGAATCGCTTCCTCCACATATTTCGATAACGCTAAATTTGATTGACGAGTAGCCAGCGAACGCATATAAACACGAGGATTGTTGATAGAATTCATTCGAATACGATCTCCTAACAAAGCACCACCCGTTTTCTTTTTTGATGGATCGACAGAAACCAAAGCAATTGATTTTTCTGGAAAATCAATCAAAAAACGACGCACTAATTCATCTACCATAGACGATTTTCCTGCTCCTCCTGTTCCCGTAATTCCTAAAACCGGTGCAGATTTATCAGCTACTTTATCGAAATCAAATGCCTTCAAAAAATCTTCTTCACGATTTTCTGCCAACGAAATTAGTCGCGCAATCGTCGTGATATCTTTATCTTCTAATGATTGATAAACATCTTTTCCTTCTGGCAATTCTAATGGCCCTGTCGGAAAATCTGCTTTCTCCACCATATCATTAATCATTCCTTGCAAACCTAATTCGCGACCATCATCAGGAGAGTATAAACGTGTAATTCCGTAATCCATCAACTCTTTAATTTCTGACGGTAAAATTACTCCACCTCCACCTCCAACGATGCGGATATGACCCGCTCCTTTTTCTTGAAGCAAATCGTACATATATTTGAAATATTCGTTGTGACCTCCTTGATAAGATGTCATTGCAATTGCATTTGCATCTTCTTGTATCGCAGTATTTACAACATCTTCAACCGATTTATCGTGACCTAAATGGATTACCTCGCAACCCGTTGCTTGAATAATGCGACGCATAATATTAATCGACGCATCATGCCCATCAAACAAAGCAGCAGCAGTTACAATACGTACTTTGTTTTTAGGAGTGTATACTTCTTGTATTGGATGTACAAACTTTTCTTTCTTTTCTTCTTGAGTAATTTGTGACATTTATTTGTGATTTTGATTTTTTATGACTCTTGCTAAGATAACATAAATTTCAATGTTTTTCGTGCAGATAAAATTATCATATTCAATAAAATATTAATGTTTTATTAATAAATCACTATAATTTATATTGATTTATTTACAATATATTATTAACTTTAAAGAGAACTATTTTAGAATTCTACTTATGAATACTTATTCTCTAAAAGATCTATCAGATCTGTCAAGACTAGATGAACAAATGATTGTTTTATGGGATAAAAAGTTCAAATTGTTTAACGAGGATAAGATTGATAAAAATTCATTATTTAACCACGATCACTTAAAAAAAGTTATTATTATTTCTTTTTTAATTGAATCAAACAAAAAATATACAGTAGAAAATTTAAGTGTAAAATCACTTTCAGAAATACAACTTTTATCCGAATTTGAAATTCAAAATTATATCCAGAAAAACAAAAGTTATGAACCAATTATTGTGTTATTAATCTGTTCTTGTTTTTCATATGATACACGTTTCTTTGACGCTATTCTTACACTTTGTTTCAATAAAATTGGAATCGAAAAATGTTGTATAGATATTGTTTTTCCTTTTTTAAGCAAAATGTCTATCATTATGGAAAAGTATACTATTCAAGAATCGGTTATTTCGTTTTCTAAAAACCTAATTAGAAAACATCTTTTTTATTTGATTAAATCAATTCCATATTCAGATCAAAATTCTCGTAAATGGCTTTTATTTTTACCTGAAAAAGAAAATGAAGATTTAGAATTAATTTATACTCATCTTCTTTTAAAAATTAATAACGAAAAAGGAATTTATTTAGGGGAAAATCAGAGTTTAAATTCTATTTTAGAATGTATTGAAAATACTCAAATAACACATATTTTTATTTATATCTCTAAAAATTATGATTCCACTTCTCTTGAAATTTATCTCGAATCAATCACGAAAAATCTTCCAAATGTTACCATTTTTGTAGCTACTTATACTATTCTAAAAGAAAAAATAACCGAAAAAGTTCCGTATATAAACGTAAACACCCCAACAGCTTTTAATTCTTATTTACAAAAAATTATGGCGATGTAAATTATTTACTTTTGATTTCCCAATTTATAGGTTGTAGATTCTTACTTTTCAAAAAATTATTAGTTTTCGAAAAAGGTTTACTTCCCCAAAAACCTCTGTAAGCTCCTAATGGAGAAGGATGAGCAGATTCTATAACAACATGCTTATTTCGGTCAATTTTTGCTCCTTTTTTTTGAGCATAAGCTCCCCAAAGTATAAAAACTAAATTTTCTTTTTGATCAGAAAGCTTCTGTATTACAGCATCTGTAAATATTTCCCAACCTTTTTTCTGGTGCGAACCTGCCTTAGAAGCTTCAACCGTCAATGTTGCATTTAATAATAATACACCTTGTTTAGCCCATGTTTCCAAATTTCCAGAAGTAGAAATTCTTATTCCTAAATCATCATTCAACTCTTTATAAATATTTTGCAAACTTGGAGGTAATTTAATTCCATCGACAACCGAAAAAGACAAACCATTTGCTTGTCCAATCCCATGATAAGGATCTTGACCAATCAAAACCACTTTAACATCATCAAAAGGCGTATAATCTAATGCAGAAAATATTTTGGATGCGGGAGGATATATTGTTTTTGTTTCATACTCATTTCGTACAAAATCTGTCAATATTTTAAAGTAATCTTTTTCAAATTCATTCTTTAAAACTTCTTTCCAAGAAGCATCTAATTTCACATCCATTTTCATATATTTATACAGAAACAAAATTAACCAATTTTAACCTCTATGAAAAAGTTTCTTTACCTAATTCCCTTTTTTATACTAAATTCTTGTATAGATTTTGCTGATGATGATCCTTATGATTTAGGCCGGAAAATTGAAAATAATATAAAAGTTTTGAATACAGATATGATATATAATGCAGACCGAACATACAACATAAGCACTGAAGTGAAGAATAAAAACAAGGATTTTTCAGTAAAAGTTAAATTAACTTTTGAATTTAAAAATCCAAATCCGACAATCAATTCCGAAACTTTAACTATTGATTTAAAACCAAATGAAACTAAAAAATCAGTTTTCAGAAGTAGCAAAGCAAATACTAACACAGATCAAATGACATATATTAATAAGGTCAAAATTAATGTCATTCACTTTGATCGGTCATAAAAAATCACGGATTTCAAAGTATTTCATGATTTTGAATTTGTCGAAATTTTATCCGTAATTTTGCGTTAATGCAAATATCAGAACAAACTTTAAAAGATTTAGAATTTAATGCGGTTCAAAAAGAAATCGCAGAATTTGCTTATACAGAAAAGGTTGAGGCACTTATTTTTAACTTAAAACCTTATCAGGATCACCAACTTTTGGTACAAGATCTACAAACGACAAACGAATATTTAACAAGTTTCGAGACGGGAAATCGTTTTCCGTTTTCAGAATATTATATTTTAGATGAAAATCTAAACCGATTAGAAATTGAGAATTATTATTTGCCTGCAGAAGAATTCTTCAAAATCAAGGCAAATACGCTTCAAGTGAAAGAAATCTTGAAATATTTGACAGCTTTCAACGAATATGCACCTGTTTTGTTTGAGAAAGCTTCAACGATTACTTACGAAAAAAATATCATAAAATTAATCGATCAAGTATTCAATAAATTTGGAGAAATCAAGGACGACGCAAGTCCTGAACTGAAAATTGTACGCGATCGTTTGCGTCATTTGAATGGACGAATTACCGAATTATTCAATAAATCGATGTCTTATCATTCGGATTATTTGGATGACATTCGTGAATCTGTTGTTGGAAATCGTCGCGTTTTGGCCGTTAAATCTGCTTTGAGAAAACGTGTGAAAGGGCAATTTTTAGGTACTTCTAAAACTGGATCGATTACGTTTATTGAGCCAGAAAGTGTACAAAATCCTCGTCGTGAATGGGAAGAATTAAAAGAAGAAGAAAAACATTTGGTTATTCAGATTTTATTAGATTTAACTGCTCAAATTGCAGAATACAAACCAAATCTTGAAGAATATCAAACGTTTTTAGAATACATCGATTTTACACAAGCGAAAGCAAATTATGCTTTTTTGATTAATGGAATTTTACCTCAACTTTCTGAGAATCGAATTATCAAATTAGTCGATGCTTATCATCCTGTTTTATTTTTAAACAATAAAAGAAAAGCTCAAAAAACGATTCCGCAGAGTTTAGAAATTAACGAAGATTGTCGAATTATCATTATTTCTGGTCCAAATGCTGGAGGAAAATCAATTACGTTAAAAACAATTGGTTTACTTCAAATTATGATTCAGAGTGGTGTTTTAGTTCCTGTAAAAGATCAAAGTCAATTTGGATTTTTTAATCAAATTTTCACAGATATTGGAGATAATCAATCCATTGAAAATCATTTATCAACATACAGTTATCGTCTAAAACAAATGTCCTATTTCTTGAAGAATGCAGACGATAAAACATTATTGTTAGTTGATGAATTTGGGACAGGTTCTGATCCAGAATTGGGTGGAGCTTTGGCCGAAGTTTTCTTTGAAGAATTTTATGAACGTAATTCTTTCGGTGTTTTTACGACGCATTATACAAATATCAAATTGAGCGCAGAAAGTTTGCCAGAAGCGATAAATGCTTGTATGTTGTTTGATAAAAAAACATTGGAACCACTTTATCGTTTGGAAATTGGACAAGCCGGAAGTTCATTTACATTTGAGGTTGCTGAGAAAAATAAAATTCCGTTTCGTTTGATTAATCGTGCGAAGAAAAAAGTTGAACGTGAAAAAGTGAGTTTGGATAAAACTATTTTAAAACTTCAACAAGAAAAATTTGAAATTCAGAAAACAAAAGATCATGTTGAAGAGTTGCGCGAAACAAATCTTGAGCACAACGAAAAATTAGAGCAAACGAATGAAAAAATTCAGCAAAAACTATATGATTTTCAGCAATTATATGATCGCGAGCAAAAACGTTTGAAACTTGGAGAACGTATTTCAGACATGGCGGATTCTTACTTGAAAACGAAAAATAAAAAGCAAATGATTTCGAATTTCTTGAAATTAATTGAAATGGAAAACTCGAAAAAAACGAAAGAAGTTCAACGATTAAAGAAAATTGAAAAGATTGTAGAGAAAGAAGTTAAACGCGAGTTAAAAGAAAATTCAGAAACAATTTCTCAACAAAAAGAAGTCATCGAAAAGAAAGAAAAAGCAGCTACTCAGAAAAAAATTGATGCGTTGAAAGTTGGTGATCGTGTCAAAATTCATGGTTCGTCTAGTGTTGGAACAATTGATAAGATAAAAAAAGAAATTGTTTTTGTAAATTACGGTTTATTTACAACTCAAATCAATGTTAATGAGGTATATAAAATTTAGTTTTTTCGTTTAATTAAAAAGTTTTCAATCTTGTTTGTGGCAAGATGATGACATTAAACACTATTCTTGTTCTTTTATAATAGATGTAACAAATTGAAATAACACATTGAGTGATTGTAAATATATAGTTACTATCAACAATCGAGGAATGATGAATGAAAAAGGTATTTTTTAATTTAAGTTTAAGAATTCTTCAAAAATTTACACAAAAAATTCAGCTATATAAACTGTTAAATCTGGTGTTAATAATATTCCGGTTGAAATTAGCAACTGTAATTATGAAGATGAAATAATCGAAGTTTGTTTTATGCAATACAAATAACACACGATATATAAATTATTTATAAAAGATTAATTACCCAAACTTTATTTCTAAATATTACTAATTGTGCATTCGCACAAACGAATAATAACTGGGGTTGGTTAATTGGAAATTGGGGAGGAATTGGTATTGGAAAACCTGGCGAAGGAAAAGGAACTTTTTCTTTTGGTCATCAATTAAATAACAATATTATTGTCCGAAAAAGTCATTCTGAATATCCTTCACGAGATTCTAAAAAAATGACAGTATATGATGATTTACTGGTTGTTTATTTAGATGAAAATAAAAATTTATCGAAAGCTATTTATTTTGATAACGAAGGTCATGTTATCAATTATTCGATTACTTATCCCGAAAAAAAGATTACATTTCTGAGTGAAACAAAACCCAATCAACCCATATTTAGATTGATTTACTCGCTACTCGAAAATAATGAAGTTAACACAGCTTTTGAAATTTCAATGGATGGAAAAAATTTTAATACCTATATCGAAAGAAAAATTAAAAAAATATAAAACGAAAAAGGTTAGTGAATTCACTAACCTTTTTCGTTTTAATATCTTAATCTTTCTCTATGCCTTGTGAACTTATCATTAAATCATAATTATCACAGTCGTTTTTAAATAAAATTTAATTCATTTTAAATAATCATCAACATAATGAATATCATTCTTTAGGGTAAATAATCTTCGTAAATTAGCGTATAAATAAGATAAAAAGGCTGTTGTATTGAATTTCAATAGAATATTAACTCAATAATTATTATTAATCATATATCATAAATATAATTTATAGTATAATCTATATTTGAAATTGAAAATATATGGACAGTTTAAAATATCAGTCTAAATTTGTATCAGTAAAAGAGATAAAAACTATTACAAGTTTTATCACATCGAGAAGTAAAAAACAAAATATAAAAAATTAAAATTATGTCATTAGTAGGAAAAAAAGCGCCTTTATTCACAGCGCCAGCAGTAATTGATGGAGACGAAATCGTAGAAAACTTTTCAATGCCAATCGGAGAGAAAAACATCGTTTTATTCTTCTACCCAAAAGATTTTACATTTGTTTGTCCAACAGAATTACACGCATTCCAAGCTAAATTAGCTGAATTCGAAAAAAGAGATGCTGTTGTAATCGCTGCTTCTTGTGATTCAGAAGAAACTCACTTAGCGTGGTTAAACACTGCAAAAGATAACGGAGGTATCGAAGGTGTTACTTACCCAATCGTTGCTGACTTAGCAAAAACTATCGCTATGGATTACGGAGTTTTAGCTGGTGAGTATGTTTACAATGAAGAAAATGATTCTTTAAAATTTGAAGGAGCTCCAGTTGCTTACCGTGGTACTTTCATCATCGACAAAAATGGTGTTGTTCGTCACGAAACAATCAACGATTTACCATTAGGACGTAACATCGATGAGTATGTACGTTTATTAGATGCAATTTTACACGTTGAGAAATATGGTGAAGTTTGTCCAGCAAACTGGGAAGAAGGAAAAGATGCTATGAACGCTACTAAAGATGGTGTAGCTTCTTACTTAGCTTCTCACTAAAAATAACTTGAAAATCTTTTGATTTTCAAAATTCACGAAGAGGCTGTCTAAAAAATTTGACAGGAGATTTTAACGAATTCATTTTCAATAAAAATCACTAAGCTCAACACTTAGACAGCCTTTTTTATACCCAATTTTTAACTTATAAAAATTAATAAAATGTTTGCAGAATTAGAACAAGATAACTTAGCACAAGTAGTTGCTGATAACAATATAGTAATTGTACAATATGGTGCTGGATGGTGTGGAAACTGCCGTTTAGTAAAACCAAAATTCAAAAAATTAGCGGCTGAATATGAAGGTCAAGCTGAGTTTTTATATGTTGATGCTGAAAAATTAGTAGAATCAAGAAAATTAGCTGAAGTTCCAAATTTACCAACTTTCGCGGTTTTCAAAGGAGGAGAAAATGTAGGACAAGTAACTGCGTCTAAAATTGATGCTGTAAAAGAATTGATCAATGAAGTTGCCGGTATTTAAGAATTTAGCAAAAAACGTTTCTATTGAAGCAATGGAAACAGCTTTAGAAGTTTTGGAAGTTTATGCTGATTCTCCAGCTGTAAAGGAGCCAGAACAAGAAGTAATTGGAGAAATGATTTCTAACATTTGTGGAGCTATGGAAATGAAGCAAATGATGGAAGAAGAAGGATTGGACGAGCGTACTGCTGCCAATACTTTTATGCAACGCGTAATGGGTTCGATTGATAAATAATTTTATCAATTAGTTAGTATAGAAAAAGGATTTCAATTGAAATCCTTTTTTGGTTTTATATAATTAATGTTGAATCATTAGCGTCCTAAACGTTAAAAGAAAGCGTAAAAAAAGCGCGTAAATTTCGGATCTCAAATTATCTTTGAGTTGGACACCAAAAAAAACACGCGCTTGATGGTAAATATAACATTGTTTTCTCAGATAATAACAAAACTTAACCGCTCAAATTTCAAAAAATTAGTAAACGAAAAGCAAACGGATAAGCACAACAAAGGTTTTGACAGTTGGAGTCATTTGATTTCCATGCTATTTTGTCATTTTGCACGTAGCAAGTCTGTTCGTGATATAAGCAATGGCCTTCGATCTGCTACGGGAAATCTAAACCATCTTGGTATAGTTAAAGCGCCCTCTAAATCATCAATAAGTTATCAGAATAAAAACCGAAGCCATGAGCTATTTAAAGAATATTATTTTGCTTTGCTTCAAAGTTTAGGACAGCACCCCAAGTTTAAACAGGTAAAGTTCCGCATAAAATCAAAAATCCTATTATTAGACTCCACCACAATATCCCTATGCTTAAGTATTTTTGATTGGGCAAAATACAAGACCACCAAAGGAGCTGTTAAAATGCATACACTTCTTGATTTTGATGGGAATCTACCAGCTTACATCAATATCACCGATGGTAAAACAGCTGATAATAAAGGAGCTTACGACATTCCTTTGCTGAAGGGTAGTGTTATTGTTGCAGATCGATTTTACAATGATTTTAGCCTGTTAAACATTTGGGACAGCAAGCAAGTATACTTTGTAATTAGACACAAGGATAACTTGAAATTTGAGACAATTAAGGAGTTAGAATTACCTAAGAACAGGCATCAAAATGTTCTGAAAGATGAAATCATTACTTTGGCTAATGAAAAATCAAAACAGCTATACCCTAATAAACTAAGGCGTGTAGCGGTATGGGATCAAGAAAACGAACAAGTCATAGAGCTTATTACCAATCAGTTTACCTGGACGGCTCATACGATTAGTGAGCTTTATAAAAGTAGATGGATGGTGGAGATATTCTTTAGAGACTTAAAACAACTTTTACATATAAAAACCTTTGTTGGAACCTCGGAAAACGCTGTAATGATACAAATATGGACGGCGCTTATCACTATTTTAATACTTAAAGCACTACGTGCGCAATCAAAATTCAATTGGCATTTATCCAATTTAGTCGCTTTTATAAGACTAAATCTTTTTGTGAAGATTGAATTACAAAAATGGCTTGATAATCCACTAAAGGAAGTAGAAAAACCTCCTCCAAAATTGGAACAAGGGGTTCTATTTTAAATTTTGTCCAACTATAGCTTGTATCCTACTAAAGTGGGTGGATATTTTATGCCCTAAATTTATTTAGGACGCTATTGATGTTGAATCCTATAAATAATCTTCAATATCACCCTTACCTTCACGTAAAACCTCTACTCCATCCGTCATATCAACAACAGTAGACGCAATATTATCTCCATAACCACTATCAATGACAGCATCTACAAGCTTCTCCCATTTTTCAAAAATCAATTCAGGATCTGTTGTATATTCTACAATTTCATCTTCATCATAAATAGAAGTTGAAGCAATAGGATTTCCTAATTTTTCGACAATCATTTGCGGAACAGCATGATCTGGAACACGAATACCAACCGTTTTTTTACCTTTGTAAGCAACAGGTAAATTGCGCGATGCATTCATGACAAATGTAAAAGGACCTGGTAAAGCGCGTTTCAAAATTTTGAACGTACTGTTATCAATTGGTAAAGTATATTGTGACAAATGGCTTAAATCATTACAAACAATAGAAAAATGAGATTTTTCAAGTTTAACACCTTTCAATCGAGCAAGTTTCTCCATTGCTTTAATATTCGTAATATCACATCCTAATCCATACACAGTATCGGAAGGATAAATAATTAAACCTCCATTTTGTAAAATCTTAACCACTTGATCAATCGCTTTTTCTTGTGGATTTTCTGGATGAATTCTGATATAATCTGCCATTTGTAAATCTTTATTCAAAGATACGAAATAGTTAACAATTCTTTTCGAAATCTATTCTATCTCCTAACCTTTAGCTAAACCTATTATTTTCTTAACTATTGTGACAAGTACCACAACCAATAATCCTGCAATCAAAGCAATCAAAGCTTCGCTAATCATCATTGGAATTGCTGTAGGTAAATGATGATGAATATAATCGATGTTATGAACAAATATCCCGCCTGAAACCAATAAAAGCGCAACAGTCCCTACAAATCCTAAAATTTTGATCACATATGGTAATGCATCAACCAAAAAATGTCCTAATTTAGAAACAGCTCCTTTGTCGTGTGATGCTTTTATCAGTTTAAAACCTGCATCATCCATACGAACAATTAAGGTTACAATCCCGTAAACACCAATGGTTGCTAAAATTGCAATAAACGAAACTGTAAAAACTTGTGTCAACATTGGTTGTTCCAAAACTGTACTCAATGCAATAATCACAATTTCTATCGAAAGGATAAAGTCCGTAATAATCGCAGATTTCACTTTTGATTTTTCCGAAACATGCTTCTTATCTTCTACTTTATCTTCATGAATAACTTCTGAACCTTTTTTTGGACGGTGAAAAATAAACTCGATTATTTTCTCTACACCTTCAAAAGCTAAATAAAAACCTCCCAAAATCAAAACATATTTTATCACTTCTGGCATATAATGATTTAGTGTCAAAACAATTGGAACAATGATCAATTTATTGATAAAAGAGCCTTTTGTTATTGCCCATAAAACTGGTATTTCGCGCGAAGATAAAAATCCCGTTGCTTTCTCAGCATTTACAGCCAAATCATCTCCTAAAATCCCTGCTGTTTTACTCGCTGCTACTTTACTTGTAACCGCTACATCATCCATCAATGCTGCAATATCATCTAAAATTGCAAATATTCCTGAAGCCATATTATTGTTATTTTTTGGTTCGTAAAAGTAAAAAAAAATGTCAAATCTTTATAGATTATTTTTATGTTCTTTCGACGATTCATTTCAAGTAAATTGCACTCCAAATTCTGACTATAAACCTGATTAATTTTAAACTAAATTAAGTCCTTTCGGAAACTAATCATTAATTTTAAAGAGAAATATATTAAGCTTATAAAATGGAAAATTCTTTCGGTCAGTTAAAGAAACATATTCAAATTTTCACTTCAATTTCTGAAGAAGAATTTCACGATTCAGTCCAATATTTTGAGAAATTTTCGGTGAAGAAAAAAGAAATGATTCATAAAGCTGGAACAGTTTGTACGTACAATTATTTTATTATTTCTGGATGTATTCGATTATTTTTCATCAATGAAAAAGGTGTAGAACAAACCATTGATTTTGCTATCGAAAATTGGTGGTTGACAGATTTGTTTTCTTACATTAATCAACAAAGTTCTGAGTTTTATATTCAAGCTGTAGAAAATGCAATTATTATGAAAATGAGTAAAACGAACGAAGAAATTTTATGCGAAAAACATCCTATTTTCAATTCGTATTTCAAACAAATTTATCAAAAAGCAAATGCTGCTGCTCAAATGCGTTCCAAATATTTGAAAGAGTTTTCGAAAGAGGAGTTTTATCTTCACTTCAAGAAAAATTTTCCTGAGTTTTTACAACGTGTTCCGCAATATTTATTAGCTTCTTATTTAGGTTTCACACCCGAATATTTAAGCGAAATCCGAAAGAAAGAGTTTTCTTAAACCAGTTTAATTTTATTGAATAAATAATCAACGAACTTTGTAAAAAATTAAGAAATGAAATCACGATTAAACATTCAAAAATTAGAACCAAAAGCTTACGAAGCAATGTATGGTCTAGAGAATTATTTAGCAAATTCTGAATTAGATAAATTACATTTAGAACTTATTAAAATCAAAGCTTCACAAATCAATGGTTGTGCTTTTTGTATTAATATGCACACCAAAGACGCGATGAAATTAGGCGAAACAAATCAACGTATTTTTTTGTTGAATGCGTGGCGAGAAACGACACTTTTTACAGAAGAAGAGCGTGTGATATTGGAGATGACAGAAGAAATTACAAATATTAGTCAACATGGTTTATCAGAAGAAACTTATCAAAAAGCATTAACACTTTTTTCTGAAAATTATATTGCGATTATCATTATTGCAATTACCACGATTAATGCTTGGAATAGAATTGCAATCAGTTCTCATATGACGGTTTAAAATTTTAGCTTCAGAAATCTGAAGCTTTTTTTGTGCTAAAAATCGGCTTTCGGATTAAAATAGTTTATTTTTGAGTCTTGAAGTAAAATTGATATGAATATTTACGATTTAATTGTTGACGATAAGGAAGAAATTTCTTTGAATGATGTTTTTTTAGATGATCAAAATCTTGCTCAAGTAAAACAACTTATCAAAGAACATAGATATATAGAGGAATTGAGTAAATATAATTTACCTGTCAATAATAAAATTTTGTTGCATGGATTTTCAGGTTGTGGAAAAACAACAACTGCAAAAGCAATTGCAAATGAAATCGGAAAACCTATATTGATTTTGAATTTAAGTAATATTGTTTCATCAAGAATTGGTGAAACTTCACAAAATATTCGAATGCTTTTTGATAAAGCTGCTCGTGAAAAAGCGATTCTATTTTTGGATGAGTTTGACCAAATTGGAAAAGCGCGTGGAAATGACGACAAAGATGTTGGCGAAATGCGTCGTTTGGTAAACACGGTAATTCAATTAATTGATTATTTGCCACAAAATTCGTTGTTGATAGCCGCAACAAATCATCCACATATTATTGATGTTGCATTATTGAGAAGATTTCAGTTAAAAATTGATTTCAAAATGCCAACATCTGAAATGTTAGATGTTTATTACGATAAACTTTTAAACGATTTACCAAAAGATATTCAATCTCTTAAACGAAAATACAACGTTTCATTTGCAGAAGCTAAAGATTATGCGCTTACAAATGCAAAAGCATTATTGATTGAAAAATTAGAACGTCAAGCAAATTCTTAAAACCAAAATATGGAAGACGAATTAATTTATTTCAGAGAACTTTTGGACACTGATGTAGCACACGGCTTTTCGAAATTTATTCGAATGCAAAAGCCATGAAATACCGCGAAACCGCATCAATGAAAACGATCAAAGATTCGTACAAAATGCTAGAAAGAGATAAAGAAAAAAAGAATTCTGGATATGAATTTCGCTTTGCTGTTATCGAAAAATCTTCTGAAACCTTGATTGGTACTGTAATGTTTCAACCTGTTCATGACAAAGCGATTATTGGCTATTCCATTGATGAACAATTTTGGAACAGAGGTTACGCAACACGAATCATCAATCTGATTTCGAAAGAGTTGAAATTGAGAAAATATATGCTGATTGAAGCTTGGGTGAAAAAAGAAAATATCGCCTCGTCTAAAGCCTTATTAAAAAATAATTTTCAGCAAATTTCGCAAACAATTTATCCGAAAAATCATCTTTTTCAATTAAGATTTACTTATTCTTAAGTTTTACTTAAGATAAGTCTTTAGACATTTATTTCTAAAATCATCGTCCTAATTTTGTAACAGAATAAAATTTCTGATCATGATTTTTACTATTTTTCTCCTATTTATTGGAGCAATTTTAGCATTTTGGATAAGTGCAATTTGTGGCGGTGGCGCAAGTTTAATCTTAATTCCAATCCTCAATCTTATTATTCCAACTTCGTTAGTCCCTTTTTCGTTAACAATCGGAACATTTACAAGTTCTGCCTCTCGAATAGCGGCTTTCAGAAAATCTGTACATTGGAAAATCTTCTTTTGGTTCGTGCCATTTTCGATTCCAGCAGTTTTAATGGGCGCTTATTTAATCAAATTTATCAACCCAATTTATTTACAAATTATTGTAGCTGTATTATTGATTTCAAATGTTCCACAATTATTTCTAAACAAAAAACAACAAGACAATGAAGAAAAACCTTCATCAAAATATATTTTGGCCATTGTTGGTTTTTTAGCTGGATTAGTTTCTGGAATAACAGGAGCAATAGGTTTATTATTCAATAGATTTTATTTAAAATATGGATTAACAAAAGAAGAAATTATTGCAACGCGAGCTGCCAACGAAATTATACTTCATATCATAAAATTAATCATTTATATTGTTCTTGGTTTATACTCAAAGAACGCATTATTACTTGGATTGACGATTGCAATTGCCTCAATTATTTCTTCTTATACGGTCAAATATATTTTACCTTATTTTAGCGATTTTATTTTCAGAAAAGTTGGTTATGCAGCGATGGTTATTTCTGGAATTACACTTTTTTATACAAGTTCCCAAAAAATCATTCAAGAAGATAAAGTTCAACTTACAACAACAAGTAAAGGTGACGAAAATGAAACCACTTTAAAATGGCGAAACAGCGATTTTGTGATGGAATATTCGTTAGATGGTGAATTTGAGATTGAACGTCCAATTCAACCGAATGAATTACCTAAAAATTTATTAAAGAAATACAATGAGATTTTACCTAATTACGATAAAATCCATCTCGAAAAAGTATTCAGAATTGGAGAAGATAGTTATGAGTTTTATTGTTACAAAGACAATAAACTGACCAAATTTGAACTGAAAGAATAGAAGATTGAACAATTAATTTTTACGAAACATTATTTTTGATAAATTATTCTTAAGTTTAACCAACATTACTATAAAAAATTTATGAATACAAAAGATAATCCCAAACTAATACGAGCTTGGATTTCTTACGACTGGGCAAATTCTGTTCATTCTTTAGTTATTGCCTCTGCTATTTTTCCGGTTTATTACACTTTAATGACCTATGATGCGAACGATCACCCAATTAAATTTTTAGGATTATTACCAGAGTCCGCATTCAATTTTTCATTGGCAATTGCTTTCTTTTTTGTGATTGTTTTGTCTCCTGTTTTATCTTCAATTGCAGATTTAATCGGAAATAAAATAAAATTTCTTCGCTTTTTTTGCTATTTAGGATCTTTCTCATGCATCGGAATGTTTTTCTTTACATCAAGCGATTTAGTTTGGTTAGCTTTATTACTCAATATCACTGCAAGCATAGGTTTTTGGGGAAGTTTAGTTTTTTACAACGCCTATTTACCAGAAATTGTCTCAGACGAAAAAATGGACAAAGTTTCGGCGCAAGGTTATATGTTTGGTTATATTGGTTCTGTCATTTTATTGACGATTTGTTTGGCAATGATACAATTCGCCCCAGAAGAACAACAAGCAATGTTTACTCGAATAAGTTTCTTATTAACAGGAATTTGGTGGTTAGGATTTGGACAAATTGCATTAAGTAAATTACCAAACCACAAATATGATCGCGAAATTCCAAAAGATATCATCAAATCGAGTTTTAGAAATTTAAAACATACCTTCAAAGATCTTAATCAATACAAAAATATTCGTGTGTTTTTGGCTGGATTTTTCTTTTACAGTTTAGCAATGCAAACTATCTTTTTGATGGCGGCAATGTTTGGAAGTTCAGAAATAGGAATGGAATCTTCAGAATTGATTATGACCATTTTATTAATTCAAATTGAAGCTGTTTTAGGTGCATGGTTATTCTCTTTTCTATCAGGAAAAATAGGAAATAAGAAAACCTTATTAATCGGGATTTTTATCTGGATTATTACATGTATTATTGGTTATTTAATTAATAAAAATGAACCTAATGTAAAAACTCAATTTTACGTAATGGCAGCAATGGTTGGTCTTGTAATGGGAGGTTTGCAAGCTTTATCACGTTCTACATACGCCAAATTATTACCAGAAACAGAAGACACAACAACCTATTTTAGCTTTTACGATGTGTTCGAAAAATTTGCCTTATTTTTAGGTTTAGTTATTTACGGATTATTGATTGAATATTCTGGCGGAATGAAAGCTTCTGCACTTGCAATGGGCGTTTCGTTTGCGATTAGTTTCGTTATTTTATTGTTCTATAAAATGGAAAAGAAGTAAAGCATAATTACATTTTTATATAATCGAATAATTATTCTAACTTAGCAATATTATACAATACTGGTAATGAAAAATAAATATGTAAACTTTATTTCAGATGAGCATTTATTAAATTGCATTGAAAATTTATATAAATCTTATCAAAAGGCTAAAAGCAAAATTTCTAAAAAAAGTTTTTATACAAATAAAGTTGACACTATTAAATTAACTTTTGATTCAAAATTTAATAATATTGATGAAGAAGATTTGATACAATCTGAGATTCTTAGACAAATTGATAAATCTATAAACAATTCTATCGGAACTTTTCATGAACAAATTTTAGGTGGAATAAAAGGTTATGAAATTGGAAATTTAAGTGGATTTGATATAAAAGCAAATGATGACACGTTATTTGCAGATATCAAAAACAAACATAATACAATGAATAGCAGTTCTTCGGAAGCTCTTTTTCAAAAATTGGCTCGATATGCAGATGATTACAAGAAAGCTAAATGTTATTGGGTTCAGATTTTAGCGAAAAATAGTTTTAACGAAAATTGGAAAGGCGAAATTAATGGCAAAGAATATAGTCATTCAAGAGTTTTTAAAATCTCTGGAGATCAATTTTATGCTTTACTAACTGGAGAAGAAGATGCTTTCTATCAACTTTATAAAGCGCTTCCTATTGCAATAAATGATTTTTTAGAAACCACAAAAAAAGAACAAAACGAAAATGAAAATTCGGCTTTAGAAGAAATTACTTCAGAAACCGAAAATTCAAAACGTTCTATTCTTGATCAAATTTCCTTTGATAATTATTCTTATTATTCAGGTTTTAATAAACTATAATATTGGTTAAGAAAATTAATTATTGAATAACCAACCTCTTTTCCTAAATTAACGGGAACTGCATTACCAATTTGCTTATATTGTTGTGCCATAGGCCCTGAAAATTCCCATTCATCAGGAAAAGTCTGAATACGAGCATATTCTCTTACTGTAAAAGGGCGAGTTTCATCTGGATGACAACGCTCTGTTTGTTTTTGGGCAGGGCTACATGTTAAGGTTAAACAAGGTTCGTCCCAGCCTATTCTTCTTGCCATTCCTGTTTTTCCTCCACCTAAATAAAAACTTGCTCCCATAAATTCTTTCTGAATTTCAAGAGGTAAATCTCTCCAATAGCCTTTTGGAGGAACTAAATCTAATACACTTTTCTTGCTTTCAGGATATTTAGCTCCAGTAGATTTTGGAACATTACAATCGAACAATTCTCCTTTTTTCAATGCATCAGAAAGATTATATATTTTTTTGTACGGCGTTGGATAGTGATAATCTATTGGAATATCTTTACGAATTCCTACTAAAATTAATCGTTCTCTTTTTTGTGGAACATTATAATTAATTGCTTTCAAAACCTCTACTGGAACTACTTTATACCCAATTTCATCTAAAATTGAAATCATTCCACGTAAAGTATTACCATTATCATGATTCAATAAACCTTTTACATTTTCTCCAATACAAATAGGTGGATTAACTTCTTTTACAGCTCTTGCAAATTCATAAAATAAAGTTCCTCTTGCATCTTCTAAACCAAGTCTTTTTCCTGCGTAACTAAAAGCTTGACAAGGAAATCCTCCTGTTACAACATCAACTTTATTATAATATTCAGAAAAATTAAAATTCTTAATATCACCTTCTAAGACATTCCAATTTGGTCTATTTTTTCTTAAAGTTTCACAAGCGTGTTTATCAATTTCATTTAATGCAACACATTTCAACCCTGCTTTTTCCATACCAATTGCCAAACCTCCAGCTCCAGCAAATAATTCTAAGACATGAAAATCTTGCGTTGGCTTTACAAAATTTGAAACAGTTTCTTCAATATCTGTCTGCAAAAATTCAGCAAACAACGTCTCTACATCTCTTCTCCTATAAACTCTATAATTACTTATAGGTTCTCGAACAGCCGATAACTTCCCTTCTTCATCCCAACGACGAAGTGTTTTTGTACTTTTATTAAGTAATTTCGCTGTTTCTGAAATAGTTAAATATTCACTCATAACCAAATTATACAACATTAGACATTGGTTACAAAATAAAAGAAAAAAAATAGAATTTCAAAGAAAAAATTATAAAAAAACAACCCCAATATCATCGAATATTAGGGTTTAGTTTTAAAAATTATAATCTTCCTTTTTCAGAACTACTTTTTGATTGTTCTATTGTGAATGATTTTCCGAAATTGTATCGAATTCCAACACGATAATAACGAGCGGATTGTCCTGTATAAACAAATTTTGTATCGTTACTAAAACTTTGATCTTGCCAAGCTCTATCTTTAAATACATTGTTTACATTAAACGAAACTTCGAATTTTTTATCCAAAAATAACGCTCTCAAACCAAAAGCTGTACTCCAATTCGCGCGACTTCTTGACATAGCATCAATCGTTTTTGTTGTATAATTTGTGGTATGATTAAATAATAATGTTTTCGATTTATTCAATTCCAAATTATTTGTCAAACGAAATTCTCCATTAAATCCATCCAATACATAATTATATTCTGGAATAATTCCTTTCGTTTTTTTGTAATACAAATCAATCGCTCCATTGACTTTCCACCATTTTACAAGCTTAAAATTTACATTTTCACTAATCCCAAAACTCTCCGAATCAGCATAATTGTATGGAATCCAGTTTTGCGTATTTTCGCTCGGATTTACAACCACAATTTGATTGATTTCATCCGTAGAATTTCTGTAATATAATGTTGTAACTGCCAAATCTTTGTATGCATATTCCAACTCATAATTATACGAATAAGAAGGTTTTAATTTCGGATTTCCTTCGGCAAAAGAATAAGGAGAATAAATGGTACGAAACGGATTCAATTGTCCCATAAAAGGTCGATCAATACGACGCCCAACATTAATACTTAACGAATGATTTTCAGCAGGTTTATACATCAAATAAGCGGTTGGAAATAATCCATCATATTTATAGGTATCATGTTGATTTTCTTGCGGAGAAAAACCTTTTGCATCTGTATTTTCGTATCTCAAACCAACTTTTGCAGACCATTTTTCTGAAATATCTTTTTCAATACTCGCATAAAAAGCCAAAATATTTTCGTCATAATAAAAACCATTACTCAACTTTTCATCATAAACAGGCGACCCAGAAGATGTGTTGTAAAATAAATTATCGCTATTATTTTTCGTCCAACTATAACGTCCACCATAATTTAGTTTCCAAGTATTAACGGGATGTTCCATATCAATATTCAAACTATAATTATTTGCTTTTTGGTCGGACAAACTTTTATTTCCTTGATATTCTGTTTTATTTTCAACATCTTCTGAATTAAAAAATCGGTTTGAAGTTACACTTGTATTGTTATTATTAAAATTTACCCAATCAAAATCAAATGTCAGTTTTTTTCCGATCGTATCCATTTTATAAATCACATGATAATTCAGCGTATTGTATTTCGTGTTTCCTTTGCTTCCATTTCGATCATTCAGAATATAACTCAACAATTCATTTTTATCCAAACTATTTATCGTTGTTTTCGTGCCACCAGTTCCTTTTCGATTTCCAGCATATAAATCAACCGTAAAACCAGTCGTCAATTTATCTGAAACTTTATAATCCAATCCTAATTTTCCGCCAATATTTCTATTTTTTCCACTATTTTTTTCTCTTTCAGTCCAAACTTCATTAGTCTTTCTAAAATAAATATCAGATTGTCCAATTCCATCATATTCACCAAAACCACCAAAAATATTCGAAACTAAAGTCCATTTATTTTTTCGGTAATTAAACGATGCACTATTGTTCCAATATGGTTTGTTATAATGTTGCAATGATGACGACAAACTTCCATTCCACGAGTCTTTTTTGCCTGATTTCAGTACAATATTGAGAATTCCACTATTTCCTATTGCTTGATATTTTGCGGGTGGATTTGTAATTACTTCAATTTTCTCAATATCATCTGCACGAAGCGTTTTTAAATAATTTGTCAATTGATCACCAGACATTTCCAATAAACGATCGTCCACCATCACACGCAAATTACTTTTACCAATTATCGAAACTACATCATTATCAACCTTTACACGAGGCGCCAATTTTAGCAAATCTAATGCATCTCCGCCTTTTGCTCCCTCCGCTAAATCAGCATTAAAAACAAGTCGATCAACTTTCTTTTCTATTAATTTTTTCTGACTCTTTACAACCGTTTCATTTAATGTAATATTTTCAGTTTTAGGAAGAATAATAACGCCTAAATCCTGATTTTTTCCACATAAAATCGTTTGAGTATGAAGCAAAACACCAGCTTCTTCTATTCGAAACATATAATTTCCTTCGGCTAAATCAACTGTAAAACTTCCTTTATCATCAGTTGAAATTTCTTCAATAATTTGATCATCTTTCAGAATAATCACATCTGCTAGACTAACAGGCATTTGATTCGTATATTGCAAGCTTCCTTTATATTGTTGTTGCGCAAAAATCGAGGTCGAGGCAAATAATAAAATTGGTATATATAATTTAGACATATTAGGTTTGTTTACTATAATGACGTGTGAATTACAGAAAAGTTACATAGAAAATGAATAATAATTGAATTTGTCTTTAAAAAATAAATTAACAATGATTTAATATTTAAAGAATTTTACTACATTTCAAAAAATAATTTTAACCGATTAAAAAAATATAAATGAATGGATTTTAATGAATTAAAAAACAAATTAGTGCAATCAACCAAACAAGCCTTTTTGAAAATTTATAACGAAAATCCTTCCCAAGACCTTTACGCTTTTGCCTTGTGCAATAACGACTCGAAAATAGCTATTCATCCTTCGGCAAATTCTGTAGAACATTTGGAAAAAGTTTCGGATGAAGACGATTTTTGTTACTACAAATACGAGCCTTCTGAATGGAAATATGATTATTTAGGAGCTGAAAATTCTTTCCAAGAAATCAATCAAATGTGCAAAGAAATCGTTGATGAACACGACGATGACGAAGATTGGTTTTATCAATTTCAGAATAAAATTAATGAAAAATGTATCGAAGTTTTAGAAGAATTAAAGAATGAAAATTTCTTTTCAAAATTAATCGGTAGAGATATTTTCTTAAACTTTTCTGTAATTGATGATGATTTGAACAAAGAAAAACAACAAAAAATTATTACGCAATTGAATGATAATTCGTACAAAGAAGATTATTTTGAATGGATGACAACTTGGGGTAAAAACAAAAAAAGAGCTTTATAAAAAGCTCTTTTTTTGTTTGATGATATTTCTAAAAATTTTAGATTTCTTTTCTCAATCTTGCAACCGGAATATTTAGTTGTTCACGATATTTTGCAATTGTACGACGAGCAATTGGATAACCTTTTTCTTTTAAAATTTCGGTTAATTTTTCATCTGTCAAAGGTTTACGTTTGTCTTCATCTGCAATTACATCTTGCAAAATTCGTTTGATTTCGCGCGTCGAAACTTCTTCACCTTCATCATTTGTCAACGATTCTGAGAACAAATCTTTTATTAAAAATGTTCCATAAGGCGTTGTGACATATTTTGAATTTGCTACACGAGAAACTGTCGAAATATCCATTCCAATTCTGTCTGAAATATCTTTCAAAATCATCGGTTTGATTTTCGTTTCGTCTCCTGTTAAGAAATATTCTTTTTGAAATTTCATAATCGCTTCCATCGTGTATAAAAGCGTGTTACGGCGTTGCTGAACCGCATCAATAAACCATTTCGCAGAATCTAACTTTTGTTTTACAAACATTACAGCTTCTTTCTGTTGATTCGATTTATTTTCGGTTTTCTTATATGTATCTAACATTTCTGCAAACGCACTCGAAATTTTCAATTCTGGTACATTACGTCCATTTAACGACAATTCTAAATCGCCATCGTTGATATGAATCGTAAAATCTGGCGTTATTTGCTCTACAATTTTACTACTACTCGAAAATGATTTTCCTGGTTTTGGATTCAAACGTTCAATCTCCGAAATTGCATCACGCAACTCATCATCATCCGCATCATATTTTGCCATCAATTTCGAATAATGCTTTTTCGTAAATGCATCAAACGATTCTGAAATTAATTTTTCGGCTAACTCTACTGCTTCTGTTTGATTTTTATTTTCTAATTGAATCAATAAGCATTCTTGCAAATCACGCGCACCTACACCAACTGGATCCATTCGTTGAATATAATTAATCAACAAATTTTCAACCTCTTCTGGCGAAGTGTAAATATTTTGCGAGAATGCTAAATCGTCAACCAACGATTTAATATCACGACGCATATAACCATCATCGTCAATATTTCCTAAAATAAATTCAGCAATTTGAAATTGTTCCGAAGTTAATCGATTCGTATATAATTGTGATGTCAAAAACTCGATAAAGCTCTCTCCTTGCGCATAAGGAACAGATTTATCTTCGTCATCATCACTATAATTATTCGTATACGTTTTATAATTTGGGATGTCATCATCGCTCAAGTAATCATCAATATTGATATCACTTGTATCAATCACTTGCTCGTCGCCAAAATCATCACCCTGATTGTCCCATTCTTCCTGCTCTCCTCCGTAATCTTCATCATATTCAGAAGATTGATCATCCAAAGCAGGGTTTTCTTCCAACTCTTCCTTTACGCGTTGTTCAAAAGCAACCGTAGGAAGTTGAACCAACTTCATTAATTGGATTTGTTGTGGCGATAGTTTTTGTTGTAATTTTAAATTTAATTCCTGCTTTAACATATTTTGGGTTTTGGCTTATATAAAAAACGGATTTAGCTTAAAGTTACAATTTTTAAGCATAAATCCGTAAAAATATTTTGATTAAAATTCAGCGTTATTCGGTGTTCTAGGGAAAGGAATTACGTCACGAATGTTACCCATTCCTGTAACGAATAATACCAAACGCTCCAAGCCTAAACCGAAACCTGAATGTGGCACAGAACCGAAACGTCTTGTGTCGCGGTACCACCATAATTCTTCTTTATCGATTCCGAATTTTTCCATTTTTTCGTCTAAAACTTCTAAACGCTCTTCACGTTCAGAACCTCCGATAATTTCTCCGATTCCAGGGAATAAAACGTCCATTGCGCGAACTGTTTTTCCATCATCATTCATACGCATGTAAAATGCTTTGATTTCTGCTGGATAATCAAATAAAATTACTGGCGTTTTGAAGTGTTTTTCAACTAAATAACGTTCGTGTTCTGATTGTAAATCTGCTCCCCAACCTTCGATTGGATATTTGAATTTACCTTTTTTATTTGGTTTAGAATCTTTTAAGATATCAATTGCTTCTGTATAAGTTAAACGAATGAATTTGTTATTTAAAACATATTCTAAACGCTCAATTAGACCTAATTCAGAACGCTCTGCTTCTGGTTTTTGTTTTTGCTCTTTGTCAAAACGCTCTGCTAAGAATTTCAAATCATCTTTACACGTTTCCATTGCGTAAGTGATAACAGATTTCATGAAATCTTCTGCCAAATCCATATTTTGATCCAAACGGAAAAACGCAACTTCTGGTTCAATCATCCAGAATTCAGCTAAGTGACGAGAAGTATTCGAGTTTTCTGCGCGGAAAGTAGGTCCAAATGTATAAATTTTCCCTAATCCCATTGCTGCTGTTTCTCCTTCTAACTGTCCAGAAACCGTTAAGTTAGTCGATTTACCAAAGAAATCTTGTGTATAATCTACTTTTCCTTCTTCATTTTTAGGCAAGTTTTCCATATCCAAGTTTGTGATATGAAACATCTCTCCTGCTCCTTCAGCATCAGATCCTGTAATAATTGGCGTGTTGATGTAAACGAATCCATTTTCGTTGAAATACTTGTGAATTCCGAACATTAACGCATTACGAACACGCATAGTTGCAGCAAAAACATTCGTTCTGAAACGTAAATGTGCTTGCTCACGCAAAATCTCTAAACTGTGTTGTTTTGGTTGTAAAATAGTTCCTTTTAAATCATCAGATGGCGCAGTTCCTAAAATTTTGATTTCTTTCGCAACAATTTCAATATCTTGACCTGCTCCTTCACTTTCTACCACTTCTCCTTTCACTTGTAAAGAAGCTGCTGTAGAAATTTGTTTTATAATTGATTCGTCAAAATTTTCGAAATCTACTACTACTTGAATATTATTAATTGTAGAACCGTCATTCAACGCGATGAAACGATTACTTCTGAACGATCTTACCCATCCATTTACAACTACTTCCTGTAGCAACAAATCCTTGCCTTTTTCTAATAAGGCTTTAATTCCGTACGATTGCATAATTTTTTAATTTATCCTTACAAATTTAGTTATTATTTAAAGTTATAAAAATTATAGGCATAATTTTTGCGAATATTTTTCAACCAACCTAAAAATCCTTTACAATTTCAATGAAAATGTAAAGGATTTTTGATTTTAGTTTATTTTTTGAAGTGAAATTATTCTAGTTCTTAGATTCAAAACGCAAAAGAAGTTCATTTATTCTTTGAATAAGAACTTTATCAGAATTATTATTTTGAATTAAATAATCTACATAATTTTTTAATTCGTAAAATTGACTATCAGTTTTAATTTGATCTTTCTCAATTATCTTTTCGATTCTTTTAAAATATGATTCAAAAATATCAATGTCATAATTGGTTGTCTTTATCAAATATTCATTAAAACCAAAATCTCTATCTTCGATAAAATCAGACGTTAAATCTTTAAACCAGTTTTTTAAAATAGTTAATTTTCTTTTTGAATAATACTCCTCTGTTTGAGTTTTTAGACGAATATATTCATCTTTCATTTCATTATTAAAAGCAAGATGAACAATATAATAATCTATAGTCGCAAGTACTAAATCTCTATATTTTTTAAGTTCAAACTCTTTATTCATAAATTTAAATCAATATATACGATTCTGAAACGAGTCCAGAATGACAAAATCTAAATACCTACAAAAAATTCAAATTTACAGTTAATTTTAAATAGAAATTATCTTGGAATTTTTCTTCTGAATAAGCACCTAAACGGTAAAATGCTCCCAATCCAAATGTTTTGAAAATTAAATTATTTACTTCAACTCCTGTTTCGTGGTAATAATGATTCAATGTTTTGAAATCTAAATTTTGATGATCTGTTTTATCTTTCATATCACCTAAAACTCCACGGTAAACGAATTGTGGGAAAATAATTTTGTTTCCGACTTTAACGCCAGCAAAAATATGTTTCAATTGAAAGGATACAAATCGATCCGAATAAAATTCTCCAGGACGCATTGTTTCGAAATTTGTTAAACCTCCTACTCCAAAGTTTGCAAAATCATTACGTTTTGCGTTTCCTTGTCCTTCGAACAAGTTCATCAACGGCATTTTTCCTTCAACCCAACCCGCATTTACATTGAAATTTGTTTTACCAACTCGCGTATCGAACACATCAAAATAAGAAATATTGAAACGAAGTGGATCATAATCAGAATTGAAAATATCCCAATATTTCGTCAACATTGCATAGAAAACAGATTTCCCGCTATTCACCGTCACTTTTCCGTAAGGCGTGCGGATAAACTTGTCTTTTGGTGCAAAACGGATCGCTAATTGCGTATTATACAAATCGTACCAACCTATATTATTCAGGAAAGAATAATCAAATTCTGCTTGTTGTTTTTCATAATTTGCCGAAATATTGAAGGTTACATTCTTGAAAATATCTTGCTCATATCCAAAAGAATAATGTTTATACGAAAAATATTCGTGATTATAAATATTACTAAAAGCTCCAGAAATTAGACGTGTATAATTCGATTGTAATAAAATTGGCGTTTTCCCAGAAGCCGAAACATCTTGCGAGTATTTTGCAAAAATTCGACCCGAATAAGGCTTATTTACATAATAATCTCCACCAAATCCAAACTTGAATGTTTCATCTTTGAAACCATAAGCTGAATACGCATTCAACGAATATTTATCGCTCCAATTTTCATTTGTATTAAACGCGGCACCAAGTCTAAAACCTTCGTAATCATTAAACGCTAAGATTTTTGTTAAATCTAAATCAACTTTTCCTAATGATAATTTCCCACCAGAATTGATGATTCTCATCAATTTCATTTGACGTTCTAACTTATATTTATCGCCAATACTATCAATTGTCGTATAAGTATTTCGCTCTTTGTTTGATAATGACGAATCGCGGTAATCTTCCATCACATTGTCCCATTTCTTTTCGTTCATATTTTGAAAAGAAATTTCGTCTTCGTAACCTAAAAATTCGTTGCGTTTGAAATGTGCTGGATTTTGAATATCCTTGAAAGTTGTTTCAAGATTAATCCAAATTTTTTCTTTTTTATCAATAAAATCATCATCGGATAATTTCTCTGTAATCTTAAAATTACCAGCTTCCATGCGATATTTTTGTTGATTTGGAATCCAAGAACCATTATTCAATTTCCAATCTGCTTCTAATTCTGCAACATAATTTGAAATCGTATTTTCTGCTTCAATTTTGATTAAAGCATACGTTCTATCATCAATCCAAAGTGTTCCTTTAATTTGTCTTTTATCCGTTTTGATTGAAGGGAAAAAGCTAATAACAGCCGTTTTTCGCCCATCAATAAAAATATCCTCTTTGAAACCATAACGGTAATGCGAAAGACCTTCTCGACTTACTGGATTAATAATTCCTTTGAAGAAAAAATTGATTTTATCTTGATCAAAATTGAACGCAATTGGTTGCATCGCCAAATATTCGTACAAAGGCGAACGCATTCCAGAAATACGAGAAGATTGCACGATATTTTTTAGTCCAAAACGCTTCGAAACTTTATGATCCATTGCACGTTCTCCCAAAAATAAATGACTGTTGTCTAACAATTTTTTCCATTGATTATTGACAGAATCTTTGTGATTTTGAGGTTGAATGATAAACGGAATCGAATCGTTATTTACTGTACTCCAAAATTTAGTGTATGATTTTAGGAAAATATTTCCTCCGTTTCTGATTGTATTTTTGGATTGATTGCGAATTGCTTTGATAATCAAATTACGACCAACAGAATCATTTGTCGTAAAACTAACCTCATCCAAACTAATGAAAGAAGGTTTCATCATAATTTCCACCAACTTTTTACCATCAGTCTGAATACTTTCTGAGAAATATCCGTTTTTGATTATATCAATAAAATGAACAGAATCATTGATATCCAATTCTCCTAATTCGTCTGTTTGACCAAGAAATTGTTTGGTATCGCTGTAAACATTAGCACCAGTTAAACGAAATTCGTCTTGAGCATCGAATACTCTCACTTTAATTTGAGCAAATGTGGCAATTGAAATACAGAAATTTAGCAGGAATATATAGTTCTTCATCTTTTGAAATTGATTATGCAAATAAATAAAAAAAGCAGCGAAACGCTGCCTTAAAATATTTTTTTTTCAAGAAAGATTAAACTTTCATGATTTCAGCTTCTTTTTTCGTTAAAGCTTCTTCTAATTTCTTAGAAAACTTGTCTGTTAATCCTTGAACACGTGTTTCGTAATCTTTCACCATGTCTTCAGAAGCTTCTTTTACAGCTTTTAACGCTTTGTTCGCATCTTGACGTGCATTACGAAGAGAAATTTTAGCAGTTTCCATATCCGATTTGGCCATTTTCACCAACTCTTTACGACGTTCTTCTGTTACTGGAGGAATACTGATAATAATTGTATCTCCATTGTTAGAAGGTGCAAAACCTAAATTAGCATTGATGATTGCTTTTTCAATTTCATGAATTAAATTTCTCTCGTATGGTTGAATGCTCAATGTCATTGCATCTGGTGTATTTACATTTGCAATTTGAGTTAACGGAGATAAACTTCCGTAGTAATCAACACGAACTGAACTTAACATTGCAGGAGTAGCTTTACCTGCTCTTAATTTGTCGAATGCAACCTCTAAGTGACTTACAGTTCCCTGCATTTGCTCCTTAGCCGTTTCTAAAATAATATCTAATTCTTCCATTTCGGGATTTATTTATTTGTTACTAGAGTACCTACGTTATCTCCTAAAATTAATTTTTTCAAGTTACCATCTGTATTCATATCAAATACAATAATAGGTAAATTATTTTCTTCACTCAAAGTAAAAGCTGTCATATCCATTACTTTTAAGTTTTTATCGTAAACTTCTTGATAAGAAATTGTTTCGAATTTCTCTGCTGTTGGATCTTTTTCTGGATCTGCAGTATAAATTCCATCAACACGAGTTCCTTTCAAAATAACATCAGCTTGCGTTTCAATTGCTCTCAAAACGGCTGCTGTATCTGTTGTAAAATATGGATTTCCTGTTCCTGCACCAAAAATTACGACACGACCTTTTTCTAGATGACGCGTAGCTCTTCTTTTGATAAATGGTTCTGCGATTTGCTCCATACGAATAGCCGTTTGTAAACGTGTATTAACACCAGCATCTTCCAAAGCTCCTTGCAATGCCATACTGTTAATCACAGTTGCCAACATTCCCATATAATCTCCTTGTACACGATCCATACCAGAAGCAACACCTTGTACACCTCTAAAAATATTACCACCTCCGATTACGATTGCCACTTCGCAACCAAGTTCAGCAACTTCTCTAATTTGTTGCGCATATTGTTTCAGCATATTTGGATCAATACCATATTGTAAATCTCCCATTAATGCTTCACCACTCAATTTAAGTAATATTCTTTTGTATTTCATCTTGTCAAAGGTTTTCTTTTGCAAATATAATTTTTCTATTCTGATTTATCCTAACGTTCGAAAATGTCAAACGCATTTTTTGTTGTAATTGCTGCAATTTCAGCTGGTGTTTGATGGTAAATATCAACCAACTTATCGCAAACATGTGTCAAATAACTACTTTCATTTCGTTTTCCACGAAACGGAACTGGCGCTAAATAAGGTGAATCTGTTTCGAGAACGATATGTTTGATATCAAAATCACCTAAAAATTGATCTATTTTACCATTTTTAAAGGTTACAACTCCACCAATTCCTAATTTCAAATTGAAATCTATTGCGCGTTGTGCATCTTCTTTTGTTCCTGAAAAACAATGAAAAATTCCGAATAATTTTTCATCTTTCACTTCTTCTAACACTTCAAAAACTTCATTGAAAGCATCTCGACAATGAATGATAATTGGTAAATTCTTTTCTTTTGCCCATTCAATTTGCATTTTAAATGCATCTTGTTGCGTTTGTAAAAATTCTTTTTCCCAATACAAATCAATTCCGATTTCGCCAATTGCTTTAAATGGTCGTTTATCAATCCATTCGCGCACATGAGCCAATTCGTCTTCTATTGTATCTGGATGAACCGAACACGGATGCAAACCCATCATCGCAAACATCGAATCTTGGTGAGCAGCTTCTAACGCCAACATTCTATCCGTGTAACTTTTATCAATTGCTGGCAAATAAAATCGCTCTACTCCATTTTGCTTTGCTCGCGCAATTACTTCATCTATATCATTCTCAAATTGCTCCGAATATAGATGTGTATGTGTATCAATTAACATGTTTTATTTTTGATTTCAAAAGTTCATTTTCAACTGAAAAATCAAGTTGATTTCCTTTTTCTAATTCATTCATCAATGTAATCGTTTTTACTAAAAATTGTTGATAATTGTCTGATCCTTCATTAAAAGGGCGATGATTAATTGCTGAAATAACTTTATTTATTTTTTGAATAATTGTTTGCGTTGATTGCTCGAAATAAGTTTCTGAAAACTTTTCCCAAATATAATCAACGGCTTGTTTCGATGGATGAATCAAATCTTCTTTGAAAAAACGATAATCTCTCAAATCATCTAAAACTAATTCATATGACGGGAAATATTCAACTTGATTATTTTGAAGACTTAATTGATATAAAGCATCCAACAGTCTAGCTTTACTTACATTATTTTCGATCATTCCATCTTTTGTATGACGAACAGGACTAACTGTTGTAATGATGCGAATAGTTGGATTAATTTTCTTCAAATCTGAAACAATCAATTCCAACGATTTTAGATTATCTTCTGTTGTTAATAATCTTTTTTCAAATTGTTTTGCCTCAACTTTATGACAATTCGCGACAACTTGATTTGAAGTTTTCCATTCATAAATCCACGATGTTCCCAATGTAATCATCAACACATCACAAGAATGAATGTAATCATGAACCTGATTGATTGTTGAATTTAATTCCTCTAAAACAGCTTCTTTCGTCAACGCATTAAACGACGAATGTACATCGAAACAGAAAAATTCTTCTCCGTTTTGATGTACATCAGTTATTGTAAAATATTTTTTATGAATGCTTCTTTCTATTAAATTTTGAATGGAATGTGAATTAAAAATCACTCCAAATGGATTAATTAATCCATCAAACTTTAAATCGGTCAAACGCTTTCCAATTTCATCTGAAAAACAAGAACCTATCGTCAATATTTTGTGTTGATGATTGAGTTTAAAATCAGAAGATTGAATTTGAAAAGACGTTCGAAATTGCATTTTTTATCCTTGTCGATCAATTAAAACTTCGCTTAATTCTCTCAAATAAGATTTACGTTCTTCTGGAACATCAATTTGATCCAAATAGCTGTGCGCTTTATTCGTATATTCTCTAATTAACGTTGAAAGTTTACGGTTAACATTCAGTTTTCTGAATAATTTTTCTACCGCATATACCTTATCGATATTATCTGTATTTGAACTATACCAATATAATAATTCCTCTTTTTCTTCTTCGTTTGCCGCTTCTAAAGCAGAAATGTAAAGAATCGTTTTCTTATTCTCGAAAATATCTCCAGCGTGTTTTTTACCTAAATGTTCAAGGCTACCAAAAACATCCAAATAATCATCTTTCAATTGATACGCGATTCCTAAATTCAAACCATATTGGTACAATTTATCTGAATCCTCCTCCGAAGCATTTCCAATCATTGCGCCTAATTTCAAAGCACAACCAAGTAAAACACTCGTTTTTAGAGATATCATTTTGATGTAATCTTCGTATGAAACATTCAATTTTGTTTCATAATTCACATCCAATTGCTGTCCTTCACAAACTTCTAAAGCAGTTTTAGAAAATAATCTTGTCGAACGTTTAAATAATTCTGGTTCTAAATCTTCTAAATATTGATATGCTTTTACCAACATCGCATCACCAGAAAGAATCGCTGTATTTAATCCAAATTTTTCGTGAACTGTTGGTTTACTTCTTCTTAATGAAGCATTGTCCATAATATCGTCGTGCATCAACGAAAAATTATGAAAAAACTCAATCGCTAACGAAGGTTTCAACGCTTTTTCAACTTCACCATCAAACAAATCAGTTCCCAATAAAGTCAAAATTGGACGAATTCTTTTACCACCAATATTCAAAATATAATCCATCGGTTCGTATAATTCTTCTGGATTTTTAGAAAATGGATTTTTATCGATTGTTTCGGCAATTAATTCGTGAAATTTATCAAATGAGTACATAGTTTGATTTTTGTAAAAATTAAGTTTTGGCAAATATAACTAAGAATGATTGATTTTGGGTTGTTTTCTTTTATTTTTGATTGAACCTAAAAATTCGTTTCCGACAATCAAATACAAAAGAATTTGACCAATAATCGCCGCAATAAAATAAGGATGACCTTTTTGTAAAACAATCTCAGCACTTTGCAGCAAAGGAATTGTCCAAAAATAAGTGGAAACAATTACTAAAAGCAACGCATTAAGCCTAAAAATCCAGATTTTATTCATTTTATATGTTCCGAAATGGATAAATAAAGCGCCCAAAAAAGTATAAGCCAATACCTCAAAAAATTCATTCAGCACAAATTGTTCTCTAAATAAGCCAAAAATATCTTTGTGACTTACAAACAAAAATTCTTCAGGAACAAGATAACTCCAATGGTTTGCAATAAAAAATAAAACAAGATTTAGCATCAAAACAATCGTCAATTGATCTTTGAATTGATCAACAAACATTGAATAATACTTGAACTTTGAGATTGATTTCTTTGATTTCATTTAACGAAATAATTCACTTACAATTTGATACGATTTTCGTTTTGCTTTTTGATCAAAAACATTCGTAGAAACCATAATTTCATCAATTTTAGATTCAAAAATAAATTCATCTAAACTCTGCGCCAAAGCACCTTTACTTCCAATAAAAGACAAAGCTGTCATTCCTTTTAGCATATATTTTTGCTCAGGCGAAGCCAATTCTAATTGTGTTTTTTCGGGTGGAACAATTGGTTGGCGTTTATCGGTAATAATATTCAAAAATCCTTGGTACATCGACATCGATAAATAATGCGCTTCTTCGTCTGTATTCGCCGCAATTACATTGACACAAGCAATCGTATAAGGTTCTTGCAAAAATTCTGAAGGTTGAAATTGAGAACGATAAATCTCTACCGCATTATAAAATTGTTGTGGCGCAAAATGCCCCGCAAATGCATAAGGTAAACCTAATTTAGCCGCCAAAAAAGCCGAATCTGTACTTGATCCCAAAATATAAATCGGCACATTTGCTCCTTCTCCAGGAATCGCACGCACTTTACTTTCTTTATTATCTAAACTAAAATAGTTTTGTAGATTTTTGATTTCAGCTTCGAAATCGTAATTCATAAAATTATCTCCTCTACGCAAAATAGAAGCTGTTAATTGATCAGTTCCTGGCGCACGACCTAAACCTAAATCGATACGATTTGGATAAAGCGCATCCAAAGTCCCAAATTGTTCTGCAACTGATAAAGCAGTATGATTAGGTAGCATTATTCCTCCCGAACCAACTTTAATTCTTGAAGTTCCATTTGCTACATAGCCTATTAATAAAGAAGTTGCCGCGCTCGCTACATTCTGCATATTATGATGTTCAGATAACCAATAACGGCTATACCCTATTTCGTCTACAAATTTTGCGTTATCTAACGTGTTTTTGAACGTTTGATTTAATGTATCTCCTTCTCTTACATAAGCCAAATCCAACACTGAGTAGTTTATTTTTCTCATCCGTTCTTTTCTAATTAAAATATTAAACTAAATTACAAAGAAAAAAATTCAAAAAAAATTCCCCCATAACATACATTATGGAGGAGATAATTTTGTAATTGGATTTATAAATAGGTTTAAGTAGTTGAAGAGTCTAAAATTTTTAATTAATAGTTTGATGATAGATTAGTAATCTTTCGAGATACTTAATTCAAAAATAGATAATAAAAAAAATAAATACTCAATTTAGAGGGGGGACAACTGGGGGGACATTTCATATTCATCTAAATATCAATACTTTGAAAATGAAGTAAAACATAAAAATAATTCAATTTTTTGTTAAGATTTACAATTTTTTCGGTCTATATTTGAAAAAATAATATATTGAAAGTTTCTATTTTTTTTACGCTCCTACTCTTTCCTTTTTTATTTTTATCATCATTTAGTTCTATTAGTAAAAATGATGAACGTATTCTTATTGAAAAAATCATCGAACAGAATAAAAATGTGACAGATACTATTCAATTGCAAAATAATTTCAAGAAATTAGATATCTCATCAACTTCTTTTTTATCAAAAAGTCTAAAATCAATTTATCAAGTTTATTTAGCTAATCTCTATGCACAAACCAACGATAAATTAAACAAAAAAAGTAATTCGTTATTTGAGTCTGCATTAAAAGTTTCAAAAAATGTTAACTCACCAGAATTACAAATTTGGGTGAATACACAATATGGGTATTACTATTATAATTTTAGCCAATATCAAAATGCTTATCCATATTTTATGGAAGCATCAAAACTTCTCGACTTAACAAAAGATGAGGATATTTTTTCTAAAAGTGATGTTTACAAAAAGAATGCATTCTACTTTATGAATGTAAAAGAATTTGATAAAAGTGAAAAATATCTTTTGTTAGCTTTAAAATATACCAACAAAAAAGACCACGAATATGGAACAATTCTGAATGCGATTGGTCATGTTTTTATGAATAAAAATAATATTAATAAAGCAAATAATTACTTCGAATTAACAAAAGAATATGCAATTCAAAATAAGGACGAAATTCGATATGCAAAAGCTTTAGGTGATATTGCCTCTATAAATATTCTCAACAAACAGTACGATTTAGCGATTGATAATTTGAAAAAAGATATTGAAATTTCTAAAAAATTAAAAAACGCTCGAAATTTAATGTACGCTAATATTCAATTGGGAAAATTGTACTTGCAATTAAATCGAATTGATGATGCTAAAATAATTTTGAATGAAGCAAAAGAATATGCTTCTCAGAAAATTTATTTGAACAGTTTTGAATATGACATTTATAAAATCTTATTAGAAATTGCTGTAAAAAACAATAATATCAATGAGGAGTTAATTAGCCGAAGAAAACTAGATGAATTGGAGTTAGAGTTGCAAAAAACTGATGGCCAAAATGTGATTAATGAAATTAATTGGAAAATTCAACAAGATAATTTCAACTTTAAATTTGAAGCAGAAAAAGCAGAACAAGAGAAAACAACCATCCTAAAAAATGCATTATTTCTTATTTCTTTTCTATTAATCATTATCATTTTATTTGTAATAATTTCTTATCGTCGAAAAATAAAAATACAAAATTCTACATACGATAATAAAATATTATCTATTCAAAATGAAAAACTTAAATCTGAAAATAAATTAAATAAAACTGCTCAAACTTTAGAATCTTATAAAACTTATTTGTCTGAAAAGAATAAACAAATAGTTACATTAAAAAATGAAATCAATTCTATTTCCAATTCAAGTACCATAAACAAAGAAAAACAATATAATGAATTAGTTAATCTCTTAGATTCGCATTTAATGACAGACGAAAGTTGGGGAAATTTCAAAAATATTTTTGCTCATGAACAAAACGATTTTGTAAAATATCTTTCTCAAAATTTTCCATCTTTAACCGAATCTAATTTGAGAACTATTTATTTGTTAAAATTAGGCTTGAACAATTTAGAAATTTCGCAAATCTTAGGAATTTCGGCTGATTCAGTCAAAAAAGCGAAACAACGCTTAAAAAAGAAATATAAAAATTTTGATCAAATTTTTCAAGATTAAGAAAATAGGAGATAAAAAAGATGATTTACTAAATAGTAAATCATCTTTTCACTATTACTTCAACTCGAAGAAATCTCGTTTTCCTATTTTAATTTTAGTTTCGGTTTTTAATTCAAAATCATCAAAAGCATCCATTTTTTTCTCTCCATTAATTTGTACTGCACCGCTTTCTATCAAACGTCTGATTGCATTTCTCGATAAATCTTTCTTTAATTGATGACAAACATCTAACAATGTAATATTATCATTCTCAAAGTTTAAAGAACTAATTTTAACAACTTCGAAAACTCTATTTTCATCATTTCTTTTCTGAAATTGATTGTTAAAAAATTCTTCTGCTTGTTCAGCTTCATTTACAGAATGGTATTGAATAATAATATTTTTTGCAACTAATTTCTTAATTAACATTGGATTATCTGTTTTTAATCGCTCATTCAAATTCATTTTTTCTTCAATAGAAAAATCCGTTGCTAACGCAATATATTCTTCTAATAAATCATCTGGAATAGACATTGTTTTCCCAAACATTTCATTTGGTTCATCCGTCAAACCAATAATATTATTCAACGATTTACTCATCTTTTCTTTTCCATCGGTTCCTCTCAAAAGTGGCATACACATTACAATCTGAGCAGCTTCTCCATTGGTTTCTTGCAATTGTCGTCCCATTGTACAATTAAATAATTGATCCGTTCCTCCCATTTCGATATCAGCACTTATCTGAACAGAATCGTATGCTTGTAAAATCGGGTAAACCAACTCATGCATTGCAATCGGCGTATTTTCGGTGAAGCGTTTATTAAAATCATTTCGATGCATCAGTTGTGCAACCGTAACTTTTGACAACAACTGAATAATATCCGAAAAAGGTAAATGATCTAACCAGTCTGAATTAAACACAATTTCAGCCTTATTCACATCAATAATTTTTGACAATTGATTAATGTAGGTTTCCGCATTGTTCTGAACTTGTTCTGCATTCAGCGGTTGACGACTTTTATTTTTTCCTGTTGGATCTCCAATCTGAGCTGTAAAACTCCCAACCAAAATAACTATTTGATGTCCCAAATCTTGAAATTCTTTCAATTTCTTCAATACAACGGCGTGACCAAGATGTAAATCTGGTGCGGTAGGATCAAAACCTAATTTGATTCGTAATGGTCGATTTTCTTTTTCAGCTAATTTTAATTTTTCTTCCAATCCATTTTCTGGTAAAAAAATAGCTACATTTTCCTTTAAACTTTTTAAATTTTCCATGATTTTTTTTAAATAAAAAAAGCCCGAGCAAAACTGCTCGGGCTTGTAGATTATGATTAAATTTTTGACGTACAAAATTAATACGAAGTATACACATAGTCTACCCGAGCAAATATTGTACGATAATAAGTGCTAAAAAACGGTAAACGTAATATGTGTTGCAAAAACTTCATTTATAATGCAAAGGTAAGAATAGTTTTGAGAATAGAAATTTTCGTTCAAAAAATTATCTTAGACAATAATTCTATAGAAAAACCTTTATAAAAGTTTTTCGTAATAACTTTGTGTAAATTATTATAGAATGAGCAATAAAACTGCTAAAACAAATGTAGTACGAATTTTAGACACACACAATATTTCGTACGAATTGCGCGAATATGAAGTTGATGAAGAACATATTGATGCTTTGCATGTTGCAAATTCATTGAACGTAAATCCGGAAGGAATTTATAAAACTTTGGTTTTGAAAGGAAATATAGAACCATTTTTAGTTGCCGTAATTCCTGCAAACACACATCTTGATATGAAAAAATTTGCGAAAATTTCTGGTAATAAAAACTGCGAAATGCTTCCTTTGAAAGATTTGCTGAATGTTACAGGTTATATTCGTGGTGGTTGCTCACCTATCGGAATGAAAAAGCAATTTCCTACTTACATAGAAGAACTGGCTGTTTTGCAAGATCAGATTTGTATTAGTGCAGGAAAAAGAGGTTTACAAATTATTCTAAACCCCGAAGATTTAAGAAATTTGATTGAGGCTAAATTTGAAGATATTACACAATTTGATTCATAATTTATTTACTATTCAGAATGATTTTTTCTAAAATAGTTGGAAATTTTGCTTCATCTTCAAACGTCAAATCTGGATTTGCATACACAATAATTCCATTTTTATCAATCACATAAGTTGCTCTATTATTGTAACCTAAACGATTATAAGAATTATACATCAACGAAATTGCATAATTCTCATCATTCAAATACGTAATATTATTTGTTCGCAAAGCTGATTTCCATAATTCTAACAACGGATTTGTAGAACTAGAAACTGCGTAATTTTTTACATTTTGTAACAATGGATTATGATCGATTAATTGAATTTGAGCAGCACAAGTCATTGCTGCTTTCGTATCAATTGACGTAAAATCAGGCAAAATTTGTCCACTAAACGCCGCAGGATAAAACGTTAAAACTTTAAAAGTCGATTTATCATTCAAAAATTTATCTGTCGAATTAGTCTTATAATTCGGTCCATTCAAAATAAAATCTGGTGCTTTATCACCAACCTTCAAGGTTTTATTTTCTGTGATATTTACTTCTATGTTATCGATTTTAGACGTTCTTTTAATCAATCTTTCCAAAGGTTTCAGATGTTCGCCTTGCGCACGATAATCATTATCTCGCATCAAAATTTTATTGTTTTGATCCACTAGAAAAAGAATCGAACTTTCTACTAAAACATTGTTAGAATTTGACGTTGGAATTATACTCGAAATTGAATTTTGCTTAAAAGGTTTCAACCCTATTGCATTGTAAATTTTTCCAACTTCATCATAAATTACCTTCGTTCCATCCAACTTATTTTGATTAGTCGTTTCATTAAAAGCAAACGTTTGCTGCGGTTCTTTACTCCATTTATTATCTTCATTTACAATATAAATCACATCAATTTTTGGTGGATTTTGAGACGAAAATGCCAAATTCTTCACAAAATAATAATTCAGCGAAGTTGTCATCATGCTCGCATACGGATTCGTTTTGTATAAACTTGGCGTAAATACAATAATTTTAAAGTTTGAAGATTGATTGATATTTTCAATTTTATTAATCGGAAACTGAGCGCCAACATTCAAATTTTGAGCTTTTGTAAAACAAAAACCACATATAATTAGTACTATCGAATAGATTCGTAACATAAAACGTTTATTTTAAATAAACTAATAAAAACTACCACAAGATAACTAAAATTCTACTTTCTCAAAAAAACTATTCATTAAATTCTCATTAGAATTGACGATTAACTTTTGAAATTATCAAGTTTTTTTTGCAGTAAATCAGTTACCTTTGTGTTGATTTTTAATTTAAAATTTACACAAATGGAATTCAATGTTAGCAATGCTTTGAAACAATTAAATAATGATTATTCAGAAGATAAGGCGTCAGAAATTATCGAAAATCTATTGTATAATTCAACTGATTTTTCTGATGAAGACCATGAAATAATCGATCAATTGGGTGATAAATTTCTACGAATTGCTGCACAAATTTTTGTGGAAGATTTGGCGTATGATTTCAATACTTTGGTGAATTATTGGGAAGCTTTTATTGGACAATTAACAGAAGAACAATCTCAAAACTTATTGAATTTCGCTATTGAACAAACAGATACAGAATTTGTAGAAGATTTTATTATTGGATACCGAAAATTTTATTCAAATCCCAAAGAAAGTATTACATTTTTCAATAAACTGAATGAAGACGAATTTTACGAAATTAAATTCTTCAAAGCACGTTGTTATGAGGTTTTAGGTGAAAATGAAAAAGCTGTGGAAGCTTATAATAGTTACTTAAATTCTGCACATTTCAAAAAAGAAGAAAATGCTGAACAAGCTGCTGTAAACGAGTTTTATATTAGTCATAGCATTGCGCCTTTGTTAGTGAGCATGAAAAAATATGATGAAGCCAAAACTTACTTTGATCGTGTTTTAGGAAATATCGATTTCGAAGATTATTTAGCTAATTTTGAAGGTTCTAATCAACAAGAAATCAAAAGTTTCTTAGAGGATTATGTAACAACTTTGGAAGAAACTGAAGATAAAACAACTGCTGAAAAAATTTCAAAAAAAATAATGCAATATTTTTCTTAGAATTACAACATTCGGAAATGTAGTATTGATTTTTTAGCAAATATTCATAAATAGGTAAATTTAATATTTTCTTAACATTAATATAAATTCTATCTATTTGAGTATAAAAAAATAAATATAAATTTATTTATCAAATTAAGAAATCTACCTACCTTTGTACCATAAATAATTTATTCATAGTTGTTAAGGATAATGAAGTTGATTTTCTGAAGAAGAATATCCTTAATCAAATAGAGTTTTTTTATAGTATTTTTAGGTTGGTTAGTGGTTCAATGTAAGTTGAACCATTTTTTATTTCTTATAACCATAAGCACAATGTCTGCAACCATTTTGGCAACATTTTCCTTTCTGATAATGGAAAAATTCTGTAAAAACCCAATACCCATTTTCGATATAATAATGTATATGAGGAACAAACTCCGAAGGCATTGTTGGATGTGGATATTCTTGATCTAATTCTACAAAATAATTCAGTTTTTCTATACAAGAATTACACAAACATTTGTAATGCGTTTTCTTCAAAAACTCTTTTATTTCATCTTTTATAACAATTGTAGTACAAGCACAATTCGAAATATCATCTACCTTACACTCCATTGTTTCGTTACAACGCGAACAATTTTCGATCATTTTTTTGGATTATTTTTTTGATTTTTCAAAATACGAAAAATTCATAAACTTATCTTAAATCATGTGATTGAAATTCTCTATAACCATCATAAATAAATAGTTATAAATTAATTCTATCTAGACATAAAAGAAATCATTTAAGAATAATAGATTTAAAGTCAAAACTTTAAGAAATTTGTAAAAGAATAAAAGATAGACATTATCATTATTCAATTAGTGTTTTTATAGTAGTTTTGATTGGTTAAAATCCTCGGAATAATTTTCCGAGGATTTTTTATTTTCTTAATCTATCAACTAATAAACCAATTACAAAACCGATAATCGAAGGTGCAATCCAACCTAAATCGTATTCGAAAAATGGAATTTTATTCAGATTTTCTATAGTCGATTCATCTAACTTTCCTAATAATTTCAATAATCCTAAAATTGCGATGATTGTAGACGCTATTAATGCAAAAATATAAGGAGTTTTGCTTTTAATTGTTTTTCCAAACAACACTATATAAATAACTAACGTGATTGTAATTGGATATACGAAAGCCAAAGGTGGATATGCAAAATTAATAATTTCGTCTACACCTTTTATTGATAAACCAAACGATATTACTGTACATAAAATCACTAAAGCAGTGTAACTTACTTTTCCATTTGTTAAACGTCCAAAAAATGTACCTACCGCAGATGTTAATGCGATTGAAGTGGTAAGACAAGCAAACGCCATACATAACGCAATTGCAATTAACCCATACTGTCCTAATGTATTTCGAGAGATTTCTATTAATAATTCTGCACGAGAAATTTCTGGATTTGTAATTCCAGAAGTAGCACCTAAATAAATCAATCCACCATATACAAATAACAAACAAGTTGTAGACAATAAACCTGATATAATTACAATTTGAGATTTACTTTTTGTATCAGTATACCCTTTATCTCGTGCTGCTGAAATAATAATTCCAGCAAAAATAACAGAAGCCAAAACGTCTAATGTTTGATAACCTTCTATAAAACCTTTCGAAAAAGATTGCATCATCGTTAAGTCTGAAGGTAAGAAATCAGCGGTTGGGTATATAATTCCAATGACTATTAATAAGGTCAATAAAATCAATAATACTGGTGTTAAATAATTTCCAATAACGTCTACCACTTTTGAGGGACGAATCGCTAAAATAAGTGTTACTGCAAAAAATAGTAACGATCCCCACATCGGATCCAATGTTGGAAAAAATGGTTTTAATCCCACTTCGAATGTTGTTGCGGCAGTACGAGGAATCGCAATTAACGGTCCGATACAAATCATAATAATTGTACCTAAAATAGCCGCCAAATGTTTGTTCACACGATGCCCTAAATCATTAAAATTATCACCCGAAAAAACAACAGATAAAATACCAGTAAATGGCAATAAAATACCAGTTAACCCAAATGCTATCATCGCGACGAAATAATTTGAACCCACTTCTAATCCTATCAAAGGAGGTAAAAGAAGGTTTCCTGCACCAAAAAACATCGCAAACAACGCAAATCCAAGTGTTAATACATTGGTTAACTTTTTACTTTTCATATATTTAATAATTCTATCTGTTTTAAAAAACGGTTCGCAAATTACTACAATTGCATTTTCAAGCCTTAAACTTAGTAGAATTATTCGATAATCACACAGCTAATTTATAAATTTGACAGATTTGAATAATAATTTTTATATTTATCAGATTTTAAACTTTATATATTATGAATGTTTTAATCATCGATATCATCAAATCTTAATTGATTTGAAATTTTATCTAAAGTGATAATTCGATTCGTTGGTGTATAACCTTCTCCTTTTGGCTGAAAATATTGAATATCTATCTTCATAGTTTCAAAGTAAACATTCATAACAAAAATTTTTAAGCTTTTAATTTTAAAATTTTTGTAATAATATTTATGAGGTAAATATTAAACATCATAAAACAGATTGATATTGAAGGATACTCAAAAACAGCGAAAAGTATTATAATCAAACTAAAAAATAGTATTAAAACTACCGCTAAAAAAATCGAAAAATAATTAAGATAATTAAAACCTATCGTTTCTTCATCATCAAAATTAGTGTAGAATATTGCTGCAAAAAAATCGACTATAATTAAAAGAAACAATAAATAACCTAAAAGCGGCAAATAAAAACTTAAATCATGAAATCCTCGAATAATTGTTACATCCAAAACAAAAGCTACTGGAATACAAAGCCATGTAATGTTGGTCCAAACAAATATTTGTCCAGAATTAGAGAAAATTTTTCCTAAAAACAACTCCGAAATCTTATCAATTTTCAAATAAAATGACATTGCAAATAAGCAAATCACAAGCTCTAAAATAAGAATAGAAAAGCTGAAAATTGTATCATTATTTTTAATCACAATATCCGTAAAGGAAATTGCCATCAGTACAAGACCGATGACAAAAATCCCAAAAAATAAGTGTGCAAATGTTATTTTGTTTTGTTCCATTCGATGTTTTTTGAATAGTACATTAGGATTGCAACAATGATAAATAATCCTATACTTCCTACTAATAACGCGTGTTCTTTGAGTTGTAAAACACTGTAAATAAATGTGTATAATAAAATTAACATTAATGTAATTTTGAATGTGAAACCAAATGATTTTAGGAAAGAATTGACAAAAAATGTAATCAATAAAATAGTTGCACCAGATGAAATAAAGTAAGCAATATCAAATCCTAAATATTCTGACAACGATAACAATAACACAAAATTGACACAGATTGCAAATCCAACTAACGCATATTGTACCAAGTGAATGTTGAAATTATTTCGGCTTTCGATAAAGAAAAATGCTACAAATGTTAATCCAATGAACAGAATCGCATATTTTGTCGAACGATATGTTTTGTCATAATGATCGTTCATCTGCAAGAAATTAACGCCAAAACTATAATCAGAAAAGTTAGAAGCGTCTTGCCAAATCTGTCCTTGCAAAGGATTTTGTTGATAAATAGACCATTTTACATTTGTTTTTCCATTCTTCGTTTCGGGATCAGAATTAGGTAAAAAATTTCCATCATATTTCAAATCTTTCCAATTTGTAGCCAAATCAACTTTTGTATTAATCGCAGATGGAATGATATTCAACATTTGAGAACCTTTCATCACCAAATTGATTGAAACTTGATTAAAATCGAATGTAGAAGGATCTATTTTTTGAGACATCATTTGCACAGGCATCACTTTTTTAGTGGTACTCACTTGTTCCAAATATTCTCCATTTTCTACTCTAACTTCTGGTTGAATAGTAATTGTAGAAGTTATATTATCCATATTCAATGGATAATTTTTGTTGTTAGATTGTACAATTACTTTGTTCTCATATCCTTTAGAATCAGAGATTCCAAAAACAATTTTAGTCGAAACTACATTTTCTGCACTTACTTCCACTTCATTAAGCATATCGCTATAATTCTTAAATTTCGAATTGATATTCAGTTTCGAATTGTAAACTACTGCTTCATAAATACTACGACTTTTTAACTGCGTATCAATCGTTCCATTTATATTTAAATCATTAGCAGAAATATACTTTTTCACTTGTTGCTTCACAACTTTTCCTTGTCCATCATTTACATTTTCCATGTAAGTAACCTCGATAAAAGGACCATAAATCGTCTGTTTCCCACTCCATTTATCTGAAATTTCGGTAATTACTTTTTCCTTGTTTCCTTGTCGTTCTTCAATTAAATTTAATATGAACGGAATCGGAATTAAAAGTCCTAAAACTAAAAGACATACCAAAAATCCTTTTATCATTGTTTTGTTTTGTGAATAAACTGATTGATTTTCAGGTTGATATTCATTTTTTAAATCATTGTTTTCCATAAGTTTGAATTTTATTATTTATTTTAAAAAGTACTTTGTTTTTCAAAGTTTAAATGCAAAAAAAATTATTTTATATTCTTTATTAATTTTTCAAGATAGTTCAAATGCTCCTGAAAAGCTTGTTTTCCAAGTGCTGTTATCGAATAAGTTGTATTCGTTTTTCGACCTATAAATCCTTTGTGTACAGTAATATAATCGTTTTCTTCTAGGTTTTTTAAGTGCGAAGCCAAGTTACCATCAGTCAAATCTAAAAAGTCTTTCAAATCCTTAAAAGAAATTTCTTCATTCATGACCAAAGCACTCATAATTCCCACACGAATACGATTATCAAAGACTTTGTTTAATTTATTAAGATTAAAATCCATGTTGCAAATTTAAGCTTTGTAATCATATTTTCGTACCATCCAAATCCCAAAAATTAGATGTAAAAGCCCGAAACCGATAAACCAAAACAATAAACCATTGAAAATAAAATAGAAAGCCAATAACCCTAAAAATATTTCGCACATTGCCAAATATTTTATTTCTACAATTGTGTCACGTTCTACCGTATACAAAGCTAAGCCGTAAAACAAAAGCGTTGCTGGAGCTACATAAGCAAAACTAAAATTATTGATAAAAATCAAACTTACTATTCCTCCAACGATTAAAACAAAAAGAAATTTACGCAATATTCGTTTTGTAACTGGATTTATAAATTTAACGTCATCTTTTGTCGATTTTCTGGTCATAAAAAAGAAACCTCCAATACATGCAACCATTAAAGTTACAATTCCTAAAATGAATAATTTAATTTCTAAATTATTCATTAAAATAGGTGTCAATGTTCCTCTATAATTTACTTGAAGTGCATCTTGTAGAATCAAAACATAAGCGATAAAAGCAGAAATCATTCCCACTACTCCAACCCAAACACCACTCCATCCACTAATACTTGTGAATTTTGATGTGCGTTGCATCATTGATTTGATTTCGTTTAAACTTTCTACAGGATTATTTGTGCTCATATTAAAAGTACTTTGCAATTCAAAGTTAATATAAAAAATGATTCTGCAAAATATTTTTTCAAAAAAAATCCAATTTCTAAATGAAATTGGATTTTATAAATATGATTAATTAATCAATTTTTAAGGATTTGTAGACCACAAAGAAGCTGATGCCAACATTGCGCGTTTATCTAATTTTAATAAATCGACAATTAATTGAGCAAAATCTTCAGGCTGAAGCACTTTTTCTGGATTTCCGTCTGTGATTTTCAACACATCTTTTGACATCTCAGATGCAATTGTACTTGGAGTTAAAGTCGTAACACGAATGTTTTTCTTTCTTAATTCGAACATTAATGATTCTGATAAACCTATCAATCCCGCTTTTGAAGCTGAATAAGCAGAAGTTACTGCGTTTCCTTTTAATCCTGCAGTTGAAGATACATTGATAATATCACCACTTCCTAACTCTACCATCGAAGGAATTACAGCTTTAGAAACATAATATGGTCCAAATAAATTGGTACGCACAATCTCTTCCCAATCATTTTCTGGCATTTCCAAAAAACTTCCGAAAGCCGCAATACCGGCATTATTAATCAAAATATCAAACGCTCCAAAACTCTCAATTAATCGTTCAAGTTGCATTTTCACTTCAACTTTTTCAGCTACATTAAAAATCGAATAATCCGCTTTTACTCCAAAACTTTTGATCTCTTCTACAGTTTCTTCTAATGTCTTTGTATTTCGTCCTGTCACAGCTACATTAACACCTTCTTTAGCCAATGCCAAAGCAACAGCTTTTCCTAAACCTCTACTACCTCCTGTGACTAAAGCATTTTTCCCTTTTAAATCTTGCATAATTATTTTATAATTAGAATTTTACAATTTATTTTTTGAAGATTTTTTATGATTTTGAAGTACAAAGATAAACAACATAGATTTCTAGGAAAAATATTTTTTATCTACCTAATTATAAGTATTTTTACTACTTAATCACACACTGAATGGATAAATATTTATTTTTTACTCTACTCCTTATCAACGTCCTCTCTTTTTTTTTATTTAAAATAGATAAAAAAACTCAATTATTGGTAAAAGACGTGTATCTGAATTAGCACTTTGTTTTGTGACTTTGATTGGTGGAACAATTGGTTCTCTTATGTCAATGCAGATTTATCGTCATAAAATAAGAAAAAAGTCTTTTATTTTTAAAATAGTAATGATTATAGCAATACAATGTAGTTTATTAATTTTTTTAGTTGATCGAATTTAATTGTTCTAAAATTTAAACCTACGACAGTCTTTTTTCTCAGCTTGTTGTTTCTTTTGATTCAGTCTTTTTTGCTGAGAAGCTTTAGTAGGTTTAGTCTTTTTTCTAAACTTTGGAATAATCAATGCTTTTTCAACTAATTCTAACATTTTCTTTGTTGCAGATTCTTTATTGTCCAATTGAGAGCGAGATTCTTGCGAATTGATTTGTAAAAATCCTTCTGAATTAATCTTATTTTTTAGCTTTTCTGTGATTAATGCTTTTTCTTCATCAGAAAAAAATTGGGAAACTTCAACGTTCCATTTTGCTAAAACCATCGTTTCAACCTTGTTTACATTTTGCCCTCCTGCACCGCTACTTCTCGCTGTTTTATATGTTATTTCATAAGAAAAATCTTTCATCACTTATTATTTTTATTGAATAAAATATGAGAAATCAAACAGATTAAAGTAAAAAAAACGCCAACAGCAACCACTCCATTCCATTGAAATTTATCCCACGCATTTGCTGCAATAAATGTTCCTAAAGATCCACCAATAAAATAGCTTGTCATGTAAACTGTATTCACTCGATTTCCTGCTTTGGCATCTAATCCAAAAATAATGGTTTGATTAGAAACATGCATTGCCTGTAAACCTAAATCGATCAAAATTACACCAACAATTAATCCCCAATATGTATAGCCAAATTCATAGAAAAATCCCCAAGAAATTAGCATAGTAATGATGGAATAAAAGATAATTTTTGATGTTGACAGAACTTTTGAAACTCTACCAACTAATGCAGCAGCTAATGCTCCTACTGCTCCAATTAATCCAAAAGCACCAGCAATATCGCTTCCAACAAAAAATGGTGCTTCTTCTAAGTGAAAAACCAATGTTGTCCAAAATGCACTAAATGCTGCAAAACCTGTAGCTCCACGAAAAGAAGCTAATCTTAATTGTGGTTGATTTTTTACTAAATCTACAATCGATTTCATCAAATTACCATAAGTTCCTTTGAAATTTGGTTGTATTTCTGGTAAAAATATATAGATAAAAATCCATAGAACAAACATTAAAATTGCGCCTATCATATAAACTTCTCGCCATCCTAAATATTCACCAATAAAGCCACTAAAAACACGAGAAAGTAGAATACCAACAAGCAAACCACTCATAACCATCCCGACAGCTTGCGCTTTTTTTTGAGGTTCAGCTAATTCAGCCGCCATTGGCACAAAAACTTGCGGAATAACTGAGGTGAAACCGATTAGAAAACTTAATGGAAAAAGCCAGCTTACAGATGGTGCAAAATACATTCCCAAAAGAGCTGCGATTATAAAAACAAAATCGATTAAGATCATTCGTTTTCGTTTCAGTAAATCTCCTAAAGGAATAATAAACAACAATCCACAAGCGTATCCAATTTGTGTTAACATTGCAATATTAGAAACTTTACTTTCGGAAACATTAAAATCTTTAGCGATTAATGACAATAATGGCTGATTGTAATAATTATTTGCCACAACCAAACCGCTCCCAATAATCATTATCCATAAAATGATTGGAGTTAATTTGGGTTTCATTTGTAAATTTTCCATTCTAATATTCGCTTGCTTCAGTCAAAAGTTTAACATCATCATGAGATAATTGCACATTTACACCTTCTACAAAAGCATCAAGATGTTGTTCCTTAGTTGCACTCGCAATGGGAGCTACAACAGTTTTCTGATCCATTAACCAAGCCAATGCAACTGCCGAATAAGAAATATTATATCGTGTAGAAATAGTTTGTAAAGCGTCCAAAATTTTGAATCCTCTTTCATTCAAATACTTTTTGATTCCATTACCGCGCAAACTTTGTTGTAAATCTTCTTCAGTTTTATATTTACCTGATAAAAAACCACTCGCTAAACTGTAATAAGGGATAACAGCTAAATTATATTTCTCAGCAACAGGTTGCAAAAATTCTTCAAAATGCTGACGATCATACAAATTATATTCAGGTTGCAAGGTTTTGTATTGCGGCAAATTATAAAGTTCTGATTTATCCAACGATTCAATCAATCGCTCCGAAGAAAAATTAGAAGCTCCTATAAATCTCACTTTTCCTTCTTTTATCAATTGATTATAAACGGATAAAGTTTCTTCTACAGGTGTATTTACATCATCATAATGAGTTTGATACAAGTCGATATAATCTGTTTGTAAACGGATAAGTGATTCTTCTACTTCTTTTAAGATATGAGCTTTTGTAGTATTTGGCTTATCTTGAATCATATTTCGTCCACCAACTTTCGTTGCCAAAACAATTTGATCTCTCACTCCTCTCGATTTTAACCAATTTCCGATAATTCGTTCAGACTCTGTTCCAACATTACCTTCCACCCAATACGAATAGTTATTTGCAGTGTCTATCGCATTAAATCCTCTGTCCAAAAATCCATCTAAAATTCGAAAAGATTCTTCTTCATTCAATGTCCAACCAAAAACATTTCCTCCGAAAAAAATTGGTTTTATTTCTAAATCTGTATTTCCTAATTGTACATTTTTCATGGGGATAAAGATAAAAAAAAGCTACTTTGCAGTAGCTTCTTGTTGTAAAATTTTTTGACTCACACGTCGAAAAATGTAACTTTTAAGATACTTTTATGGTGTCTTCATAGGTTTAGAAAACAAAGCATCAAAGTTTAATACTTAGTTTGAAATCGATACAACAAATATATATACTGAATAATATCTATCATTAAAATAGAGTTCAGATTTCGTTAATTCACGTTTCAGCAAGGTGAATTGTGAATTTATTCAGGTGAAATTTTAATCAACTTTCAAAATCATTCGAACTTTTGTTCCTTTTTCATGAAAATTTATAAAAATATTTTCTTCAATATTACGATTAAGCAATTGTAAACGCTCATTAACTATCTTAAGTGCTTTCGAATCGTGAGTTTTATTTTGCGTAATTTGTGTTGTATTTCCCTTTCCATTATCTTCAATGATTATTTCTAAATAATCAATTTTTACACGAATAATCAATTTGATAATCGGTTGTAAATGATTTTGATCAAATGCGTGAACAAAAGAATTTTCGATAATTGGTTGAATCAACATTGGAGGAATTTTGATGCGATAAATATCCAATTGACTATCAATTTGAACATCAAATTCTATTTTATTTTTCCATCTAAAATTCTCAACTTCAACATATAATTTCAAAAAATCAATTTCGTCTTTCAAACTAATTTCATCTTTTGTTGAAAGATTTAACATCTGACGAATCAAGTGAGAAAAACGTCCCAACGAATTTAACGCATTATCAATATCATTATCCAAAATATAAAACTGAATAGAATTCAGCACATTGAAAATAAAATGCGGATTCATTTGCGATTGTAAAGCTGTTAACTTCGTTTCGGTTAATTGCCGCTCTAATTGCAAACGTTGATTTTCTTGAGTATTTTTTTCATTTAATTGACTAATTTTTAATTGATTAAATTTATTTAACGTCTTGATTTTATTTGTATTATAACGATAAATAATCAATCCTAAAGTTAAGACTGACAACAAAATAAAATAAATATTCAAGTAAAAAGGTTCGTCAACATTCAACGAAACCAAATCAATAATTTGTTTTTGTCCATTGCTTGTATCCGTTATTTCTAATTGAACACGATATTTACCATATGGTATATTCCGCAAATAAATAGATGGGTTATAAAAATACTCGTTCCACTTTTCATCAGGATTTACACGATATCTGTACTTATAACTTTGAGCAAAATTAGCATCAACCACAGCAAAATTTAATGTAATATTATTCTCATTATTCTTTAAATTCAAATCTTTATCAATCAAATCAAACCACATAAATTTATCTATTCCAAAAGATTGATCATTAATTTTAAAACTTGTAATTATAATCTCTTTCGACTGATTTTTTTGCTTTAATAAATTCTCAAGATTTAACTTATAATATCCATTTTCAACACCAATTGTAGCCGTTTTTCCGTCAAAAATAGACGAATGTATATCCTTATTTACAAAACCTTGTTCATTACCAATCATATATGTTTTACCATTATTGAAAACGAGTAAATTACGATTGGTTCCAATCAGAATTGAGTTCCCAAAAATGTCAATTGAACTGATATTTTCCCCGCCAATTTCACGAATATTGATTACTTTTTTTGTGATTAATTCATCTCCTTTTACCTCTAAAATATAGACTTTCGCAAATTCTGTTGCAACCAACAACTGATTATCTCCAACGCATTTTATCATTTTAATTTTAGATTCATTAAACTGATTATTTTGCAAATAAGAAATAAAATTTCCATTTTCATACTTGAATAATCCATCCAAAGAAGAACCAAAAAATACAGCTTTTTTATTTTGACAAATCGAAACAACATCTTTCGGAACATTCGCTTGCGTAGCTGAATATGCGTGATATTTTAGATTATTCAGATCATCAAAAACCAAAATTCCTCCAAAAGGATTTGTCTGAATAAATTGATTATTAAAATATGTAAATTGACTTGTTCGATTAGGTAAATAATCTTTGAATTCTCCATTAAAATCTAACTCGAAAAGTCCTAAATTAGTTGCTATAATAAACGAATTATGACGAATAATCATTTTATAAAAACGAAGATTTTTTTCTTTCAAATCAAAATCAATTTCATAAAAATCTTTATTTGATTGACTTAAAAAATCTTTGAATTTTGACTTATTTCGAAGCATATATTGATAAAAAGCATTTCTCTTTATCTGCTTATTGAATACATTATTCTCTTGAAAATAAAGTCCTTCTGGTGTTAAAAAATATTGTGTATTCGCAACTTTTAGAATTTCAATGACTCTTTTATTATCAATCGTTGAAAAATCTAAAAAATGATTAAAATGAACTTCAAAAAGTCCTTTATCAGCACTTCCAACATAAATTAAATCATCCGTTTTACTACTAAAAACTCGATATGGATAATCCGAAGTGATTTTAAAATTTTCTGTTTGATCTGTTATTTTATTGTCATTTAATTCGGCAACCATTCCATTTCCTGCACCCGTTTCGTAACCAGCTAATAAAAGAGAATGACGTTTATCTGAAATGTTGTGATTTCTAAAAACTGGAAAATCGTAGGTTTTAAAATTCAATTTTTTATTCAAAAAATCGTTTATCGAAATGATATTAAGACCTTTAGAAGATGACAAATACAAATCATTATTATTCAAAAAACTATAATTAATTCGATTGAAAGGATTGACCAACTTCAACTTATCGCGATGAACTTCATAAACACCATGATCTATTGTTGCAACATAAACCTTGTTTTGATATTCGAAAAAAGATACCGCTTCGAACACAATATTGTTATTTTTTTCAAAAGAAGGATTATAAATTTTCTTTGATTTTGTATCAATAATCGAAACGCCACCTTGCGCAGCAACATATATTAAATCATCTAAATAAAATAAATTTCGAACACGATCCGAAACTAATCCTTTCGCTGTATTAATTTGTTCAAAACGTTGACCAGTAAATTTCAATATCCCTTGTCCGTAACTTCCGAACCAAACATTATATTGCTTATCTTCTATTATTGTCCAAACATTATTGTATTGTACTTTCTCGAAGCGTTTCATCATTTTGAAATTGTCCATGTCTTTCACAAATACGCCAAAACGAGTTCCAACCCACAAGATTTTACGAGAATCTTTGTAAACACTCAAAATCTCATTGGCAGGCAAGCCATTTTCGTACGTGTATTGTTTTGTCAGAACATATTGCGCAGAAAGTTGATGAGAGCAATGAAATAAAACAAGTAAAAAAATGAAGTTACGCAACCACATTCGATAAAATTTTATACCCCAAAGAAGTTACAGGAAGATTTGATTCACCATCTTTTGGATGACAATTCAGAATCAATAAATTGTTTCGTTTATCAAATTTTTTAGCAAAATTAATATTAACCAAATACGATCTATTGACACGGAAAAAATTGGTTTGATCAATTAAATTTTCTACCTCTTTCAGCGTTTTAGTTACCATGTACGCCTCTTTTTCAGTAAAAATTGTACAATAACTATCATCTGCTTTACAGTAAATAATATTTTCAATTTTCAGTACCAAAACCTCTGTTATAGATGGAATAAATATAATTCCATGCTCATTTTTGAAAACGTCTTTCAGATTATCAGTTTCTACTTCATCTTCAAAATCATCTGCAATATTAATAATCTCTTTCGTTATTTTTGTTTGATTTTGACGCTCTACAAAACGATTCAATAATACTTTAAGATCAGAAATTGAAATAGGTTTCATCAAATAACCCAAACATCCCCATTGATTTACAGCTTCTAAAATATAGTCTGAATGAGCTGTTGTGAAAATGACATCAAACGTAATATCATCGAAATAATCAAATAATTTAAACCCAAATTCCTCTGGCATGTGAATATCCAAAAAAACGATATCTGGTTGATTTTCCTTAATTTTTTCAACGCCTTCTTTTACAGAATTTGCAGTATCAATGGAAACAAAAAAATCTGGCAAAGCATGTTGAATAATTTTCTTTAACCCTTGTTGAGCAAAGTGTTCATCATCTATAATAAGAGCTTTGTAATGATTCATTTGAGTTTAATTTGTTACAAATATAAACTAAAAAAGGATGCTCCGTAGAACATCCTTTGATTATGATTGAAGTAATATTTTTAAACTCTTTTCGATTTTAATTGTAAAAAGATTGCTGCAATTATTGATCCTACCGAAGCCATAATAAAGCCAACCCACAATTGCGAATTAAATCCTAACCCCATTGCAATCGGAATTCCTCCTAAAAATGCACCTAAAGCATTTCCGATATTAAAACTTGCTTGACCAGCTGCTGCGGCTAAAGTTTCGGATCCTTTTCCGTTATTAATCAACATCATTTGAATTGGCGAACCAATTGTAAACGCAATTAATCCCGTAATAAACGACATAATATAAGCCATTATTTGTATGTGAGAAGTGAAATAAACAATCACTAAACAAATCGCCATCGAAGCAAATGAGATAATTGCAGCTTTATTTGGCGACATGGTATCTGCCAATTTTCCACCTATAAAATTACCTACAAACATTCCTAGACCAATCAAGGTCATAATAATTGGAACTTTTGTTTTGGGTAAATCTGCCACATTTGTCATTAATGGAGAAATGTAACTTATCCACGCAAATAATCCTGAAGTTCCGATAGAAATCATCACAATTAATACCCAAGCTTCCCATTTTTTGAAGAAACTTAATTGCTCTACTAAACTTCCTTTGTTTGTATTTTTAAGATTTGGAACCCAAAGCGAAATCGCTAACATTGTGATTAATCCTAAACTTGCAATAATCCCAAACGTTAATCGCCACGAAAAAACTTGTCCTAATTTCGTCCCTAATGGAACTCCGACTAAATTCGCAAACGTTAATCCCGCAAACATAATCGAAATAGCTTGCGCTTCTTTTCCTTTTGTTGCTAATTGTGCTGCCACAACAGATCCTACACCGAAGAATGCTCCATGAGGTAAACCAGACATAAAACGAGCAATTAATAAGGTATTATAACTTGGTGCGATAACAAAAAGTGAGTTAAAAATGGTAAACAATAACATAAAAAAGATTAATACTTTTTTAGGCGAATATTTACTTGTAGCCATGATCAATGTTGGAGCTCCAACCATTACGCCCATTGCATACATTGATATAAAATTCCCTGCTGTTGGAATTGAAATATTCAAATCTTTTGCAAAATCTTCTAAAACTCCCATCATCGAAAATTCCGTCATTCCGATGGCTAAACCTCCCATTGCTAAGGCAAGTAAACTCTTTTTTACCATTTATTCTTCTATTCTTCGTATAATTCTATCGGCAAACCGTCGGGATCTTCAAAAAAAGTAAACTTCTTTTGCGTGTATTCATCCACACGAATTGGCTCTACCATCACATTCAACTGCGTTAATTTTTCTACTTCATTTTCTATATTTTCCACAGCAAAAGCAATATGTCTCAATCCATAAGCTTCTGGTCGAGAAACACGTTTTGGTGGATTAGGAAAAGAAAATAATTCGATGCAGTAATAATTTTGCAAAGCTAAATCTAATTTATAAGAATCACGTTCTTTTCGGTAAACTTCTTGCACAATTTCGAATCCTAAAATTTCTGTGTAAAAATGTTTTGATTTTTGATAATCCGAACAAATGATTGCAATATGATGGATTTTTTTTAATGCTAACATAATTTATGCGTAATGATTATTTTTTGCTCTTTCATATTGTGGCAACCACTTTATATCTTCTTCTAACTCTTTTGCAGCACGTAATGCAAAATATGGATCGCGTAATAATTCTCTTCCTAAAAAGATTAAATCTGCTTCTTCATTTTGAAGAATTTCTTCGGCTTGTTTTGGCTCAAAAATTAATCCAACAGCTCCAGTAATGATTTCGACTTGGTTTTTAATTTCATTTGCGAATGGAACTTGATAATTTTTTTTGACATCAATCTTTTGATGACTCACTCCTCCTCCAGACGAAACATCAATCACTTCTACTCCATTTTGTTTTAAAATCTTACACAATTCTATTGTTTCTTCTAAATTCCAACCATTTTCTGCCCAATCCGAAGCTGACAAACGAACCCAAAGCGATTGAGTTGTAATATATTTTTGCATTTCAGCAACAATTTCCAACACAAAACGAATTCTATTCTCGAAACTTCCACCATATTCATCTGTTCGATTATTGATTAAAGGCGACAAAAATTGATGAACCAAATATCCATGCGCACCATGAATTTCTAAAATTTCAAAACCAGCTTTTATCGCGCGTTCAGTTGCTTTTCCCCATTCTTTTACAACATCTTTAATTTCAGAAATTGTTAATTGATGTGGAATTTCATCCGATTCATTAAAAGGTAAATTAGAACTCGAAACTGTTTTCCAACCATTTTTTTCGTCAGATTTTATTTGATGGTGTCCCAACCAAGGCTTTTCTGTACTTGCTTTTCTTCCTGCATGCGCTAACTGAATCCCAGGAACACAATTGTATTTTTTAATTTCGGAAGTTAATTTTTGATACACTTCAATATGTTCATCTTTCCAAATTCCTAAATCGCCATACGAAATTCGACCATCTGCAATAACAGCAGTAGCTTCTTGTATAATCGCCGAAACATTGCCAACTGCACGCGAAACATAATGTTGAAAATGCCAATCATTTGGAAAACCATCTTCCGAAGAATATTGGCACATTGGCGACATAATAATTCTATTTTTTAATGAAATAGATTCATTTATACTGATTGATTCAAATAATTTGCTCATTACTTGTTTTTTTGACTTAATTAATTTGGAATAAAATTCGTGAATTTGATTGATTTCTTAAAACGATTCAGCTTAAAAATTGTTTAAATTCTAATCTTTCAACAAAATTAAAAAAGCTTAGAAATACATGAAATCACAAATAATTTTAACAATTTATTTAAAACTGACAAAAAACATAAATTTAAAAAAATCTAATAATCAATCCGATATCATAGTAAATATCTAAGGTTCAGAATAATTTTTAATAAATGTTTCATTGTTTCTTAGTTTGTTCGTAATTTTACAAAAAAGTGAATTTTGGAAAAGAAAAAGATTGTCATTTTAGGTGCTGGATTTGCCGGACTTAAATTAGCCCGTAAATTAAATAATAACCCACACTTTTCTGTTACACTTATTGACCGTTATAACTATCATCAATTTCAACCTCTTTTTTATCAAGTTGCTACAGCAGGAATAAACGCTAGTGATATTTCGTTTCCTATACGAAAAGTATTTCAAGGAAGTAAAAATGTCAGCGTACGATTAGCTGAAGTAACAGCTATAAAAAAAGAAGCTAATATTGTTGAAACCACAATCGGAGATTTTTCTTACGATTATTTGGTTATTGCCATGGGATGTACCACAAATTTCTTTGGTAATAAGCAAATTGAGGAATTATCATTCCCAATGAAATCCACAAACGAAGCTTTAACGCTAAAAAACAGATTGTTAACAAATTTTGAAAGTGCTTATTCTGCTGAGTCAGAAGAAGAATTAGAAGAAATTTTGAACATTGTTGTTGTTGGTGGTGGACCAACTGGAGTAGAACTTTCTGGTGCAATTGCACATATGAAAAAACACATTCTACCAAAAGATTATCCAGATTTAGATTTCTCTAAATTGAATATTTATTTGATTGAAGGAAGTCCTAATTTATTAGGACCTATGTCTGATTTAGCTCATAAAAAGTCTCACGAATATTTGACAAATATGGGAGTGCATATTTGGACAGAAGGACGAGTTACAGATTATGATGGAAAAACTATTTCCTTAGCTGACGGACGCACAATCAAAACAAAAAATTTAATTTGGTCTGCTGGTGTTACAGGAAATATTCCTGAAGGAGCTGTGTCTCAAGAAGAGTTACAAAGAGGTAACCGTTTTAAGGTAGATCGTACAAGTAAAATTATTGGAACTGATAACATATATGCTATTGGTGACATTTCTTGTATGGAAACACCTAAATATCCTCATGGACATCCTCAATTAGCACGTGTTGCTGGGGATCAAGCTATGAATTTAGCCAAAAATTTCAATAAAATTGGACAAGGTTTATCAGAAGATAAATTAACTTTATTTGAATATCAAGATCCAGGATCTATGGCTACAATAGGAAAACATAAAGCTGTTGTTGACTTACCTAAATTCTCTTTCTCTGGACGTTTGGCATGGTTTACATGGATGTTCTTACACTTAATGTTAATCTTGACTGTTCGCAACAAACTGGCTATTTTCTTTAATTGGGCTCAAAATTATTTTACAAATGATTCATCATTACGTATTATTGTTCGTCCAACGAAAAAAGATTTTAGATTTAATTTGAAAGGTTATCGCCGTTTTCCAAAGAATCGTGATAAAGAAGTAGAAGCTTAATCAAAAAAGTATATCAATAAAAAACTCCGCTAAATATTTAGCGGAGTTTTTTGTATCTATGAATTGAAATTTTATTTTCTTGCAGAAGGTGTTCTCACTCCTGTTTTTACTCTTTCTGTTGATGCAGATTTTGCACTTACAGCATCTTTAGCAGATTTGCTGTATAATTGGATAAAATCAAATAATCCATCAAAATCACCAGTCAATGTTTTACCATTCGAAACTCTCAATGCAAAGTTTGTAGATAATAAACTTCTGTTATAAGGGTCAAAATAATTTTTTAGATTAATAGATCCAGAAGAAAAATCTGTATCTAACAAAGCAAACGTTCCAGAATTAAGAACTGGCACATAATTTTGCATTATAGGATCTTCATAATATTCGATATAATCCAATCCTCTATCATTATTTTCTGTTACGTAAGATCCATTAAAACTTAAATCACCTCTTTGGAAAATTTCTAAATACAAATAAGCTCCATTTAATTTACCATTCTTAGGAACTGGATTTGTAGATAATTCTACACTATAATAAAATCCGCCATCAGCCTTTTTTATATCTGCAACAACTGCATTTCGAAGCGGAAATGATACACCATCATAATTGATTTGTCCAACATTAACAATTTCAGGTTCATAATAGCCATCATCATTATTCACACAAGATGTTAATGAGATAGACGAGACAGCTAACATTGCTAAAAATATAATTTTTTTCATAATTTCTAAATTTTCAAACTAATTATATTGCCAGTATTACAAATAGCGTGCTAAAAAATAACAACAACTAGTTTTAGCATAAAAAAAGTGTTACACAATCGTGTAACACTTTGATATTAAATAAAATATTTTTTAACAAAGAAAATTATCCTTTGATAATGATTTCCATTTTTTCTTGCTCTTCTAAAGCTAATTCCAAATCAACTAAGATACGTCCTGAATGTTCGTCAGCGATAATTTTTTTACGTTGAGCGATATCCATTTGTCTTTGTGGTGGAATTGTAAAGAAAGATCCCGCAGAAGCTCCACGTTGTACAGGAACAACAGCTAAACCATTTTTCACAGAATTTCTGATACGGCTGTAAGCGTCTAATAATCTTTGTTCGATTTTAGCAGAATATTCAGAAGATAATTTCAATAAATTACTTTCTTCTTTTTCTGTATCTTTTACAATTGTATCCAACTCAGCTTGTTTGTGAGATAAATGCTCTTTCATTGAGTTTAATTTTGCATTAAATTCTTCAACTTGTGCATTTTTTTGAGAAATTTTAACTGTAAACTCACGAATACGTTTCTCAGATAACTCAATTTCCAAACCTTGATACTCTACTTCTTTCGCTAAAGCATCAAATTCTCTATTGTTTCGTACGTTATCTTGTTGTTTCGTGTATTTTTTAATTAAAGCTTCAGCATTTTTGATTGCTTCTTTCTTCAATTTAATTTCTTCATCCAAACCTTTAGTTTCGTCAACTATTTTTTGGATTCTCGTTTCTAATTGTGCAACATCGTCGCTCAAATCTTCAACTTCTAAAGGTAATTCACCTCTTGTGTTTCTGATTTCATCTAAACGTGAATCAATTAATTGCAAGTCGTATAACGCGCGAAGTTTTTCTTCTACGCTTAGTTCTTTGATATTTTTTGTTTCAGACATAGTTAACAATAATTAACAGGATTGGTATTAATTCCAGAATTAAAGACCACAAAATTAGTAAATTTTTCTTTAAGATACGAAGTTATTAAGTTTTTTGTAAACTGTTCCGATTCAAAATGTCCAATATCTGCCAAAACAAGCTTATTTTCAGCTGTAAAAAAATCGTGATATTTCAAATCAGCCGTGATATAAATGTCCGCTCCAGCCGAAATTGCATTTTTTATTCCAAATGCGCCAGAACCTCCAAGTACAGCAACCTTCTTTATTTTTTTGTTTAATAATTTCGAGTGACGAATAACGGGTGTATTCATTTGAGTTTTTAGATAATTGAAAAAATCGAGTTCTTCCATTTCATTTTCTAAATCTCCAATCATTCCAATTCCAATATAATTGTTTTGATTATTCAACGAAATAACAGAATACGCAACTTCTTCGTACGGATGATTTTTGAACAAAGCATTCATTACATCACTTTCCAAATGTTGCGGAACAACAACCTCTATTCGCGTTTCATTTACTGATTCCAATTTACCTATTTCACCAATAAAAGGGTTTGCACCAGCAATTGGTCGAAAATTTCCTTTGCCTTCTATCACAAAACCACACGAATCATAATTCCCTATTTTTCCTGCTCCAGCTTCATACAACGCAGATTTCAACTGCTCAGCATGTTCTGTTGGCAAATAGGTAATTAATTGTTTGATGATTTGCAATTTTGGAATAAGAATTTTAGTATTCAATAAAGATAATTGTTCAGAAATCTTGAAATTAACACCAACTTTCGAATTATCTAAAGCTGTATGCGTTGCATAAATATTAATTCCATTTTTGATTGCTGTCATCACTGCTTTTTCAACATAATTTTTTCCGTTCAATTTCTTTAAACCAGAAAAAATAATTGGATGAAAACTCATAATCAAATTACAATTTTTCTCAATCGCTTCTTCCACAACTTCTAGTGTTGTGTCCAATGTTACCAAGATCCCTGTTACCTCATCATTGTAATCACCAACTAGCAATCCAACATTGTCAAAATCCTCTGCATACGCCAAAGGCGCTATTTCTTCCATCGCCAAAGCGACATCTTTTACTCGTATCATTTCTCTTTTAAAAGCAATTTTTCTGTAGGCAAATCATTTTCGATACCTTTCCAATACGATTCAAAATTAAACTTTTCTAACAACTTTCTTGAAGCAACATTATCAGGATCGATGACAGCCATTACTTGCAAATCAGGAAATTTTTCTTTTGATTCTACTAATAAATGTTCGCAAATCATTGATCCAAAACCTTTTCTCCAAAATTCTTTTTTCAATAAATAACCTATTTCAAGTGAATTTTCGATATGTTTGTTATACACCAATTTACAATCACCTAAAAGTGTGTCGTTTTCGTCATAAACCTTAAAAAAACCAAGGTTTTCGTTAACGCTACCTTTTTCTAAGATTGATGTAAATTTGTGATTTGCTTGCTCTTCATTCAAACCTTTTCCAGAGATATATTTCATCACTTCGTCGTCCTGAACAAGTTTAAAAAAGTTATTAAAATCTGTAGGTTTATATTTTTCGAACCGAATTTTCTTCATGAAATTTTGTTAATGCTTTTAATAAATTGATTTGATTAATCGTACGATTTAGATTTTGTTTTGGATAAGAAATCGAATAATAAATATCGTTTTCTAAATAATCTGCCAAAAATCTAACCACCTGAATATAAATCACAATATACGCAACAAAATCCATATTTTCGATCTCTATTGGTTGTAAATCATATTTTAAATGTTCTAAAAACCCATTTTTAACCGCTTTATAATAATCAGGTTCAAACAATTTTTCAGGATTAGGATCGTCTTCAGCTTTCAGGTTTGCGTATGTACGAATCATATCTCCAAAATCGCACAAAATATTCCCTGGCATTATTGTATCCCAGTCTATCACAGCGATTGCTTGCGAATGATTATCATTATTAAATAAGAAATTACTGATTTTAGCATCAGCATGAACGACACGCTTTGGGAAATCTATTTCTAAATACTTTTCAACTTGATACAGATTATCCAAAATATAAGCAACTTCTTCTTTCGTTTCTTCTAAACGCTCTGTTGAAGCATTTTTCAATGCATTTTTGAAATCATTTACACGTTTATGATAATCTAAAAACCCGACAATCGAAGGATAAATTTCATCAACATTAACATCTAACAAATACGAATGAAATTCACTAATTGTTTTCGCCGCTTCATACGCTTGTTCCGCAGATTCCACTTTCTCAAAACAAATAGAATTTGGAATAAAAGAAGTCATTCTCCAAGTTTCTCTATCTTCTTTTGCTAATAAATTTCCTTGCAAATCTTTTACAATTTCGATTACCGAATTTTGATAATTCTTTGCTTTTAGATGGCGAGAAATGATGTCAATATTGTTCGAAATTACTTCTGGTTGAGGAAAAACGTGCGTGTTTATTTTTTGTAAAATATATTTTTTTCCTTCATACTCAACTTCATAAGTAGAATTAATCCAACCAGAACTGATTGGATTAATACTAACTTGATCTATATTTTCGAAATAATGTTTTAATATTTTCTCCATTATATTTTATGTCCAAAGAGAATTTGGATATTTTTGATCATTGATTAAATTGTGAATAGAATTTACTACAACTTCTCTATCTTCTGGATAAGTCATTCCGAACCAATTGTCATCCGATTTTTCTACAATCACTTCCAATTGATCTTCTTTGATCATATCATTTACAACTTTCGGCAAGAAAAATTCTGCTTTCAATTGAGAAGCATTTTCGTGAAGAAATTCCTCAAATTTATCTTCTAATTTTCTGAAAATAGAAGGATGTAAAACAAAGAAATTCATCGATACAGCCGTATCTCCATCTAATGGTAAAACGTTATCATCTTCTTCGAAAACAATTTCTCCATTTTCGTTAGAATAGATATTTGTACGTTCTACAACATTCTCCAAATGACCGTTAGTTACAGTACATACTCCGCGAGAAACAGAACCATTTTCGCTAATCGTATTGGCCAATTTGTACGCAACCATACCATAAGTATTTGCAGTGATTTTTTCGTTTTGAACCAATTCACTTGCTTTTTCAAATGCTTTACGACCATAAAAATCATCTGCATTAATTACAATAAATGGATTGTTTAAATGATTTTTTGTAATCATTAACGCATGTCCAGTTCCCCAAGGTTTTTCACGTTTTTCTATTGTATCATAAATTCCTCTCGGAACAGATGTATACGTCGTTTGAAGAACAAATTCTACTTTACCTCCATTTTTTTCAATTAAATTTTGAAAATATTTTTTAGTTTCTGCATTAAATTGTTCATTAATAATGAATACAAAATGTTTTATTCCGCAAGAAAAAGCATCGAAAATTGAATATTCCATCAACGTTTCTTTACTTGGTCCAATTGGATCAATTTGTTTTTGTCCTTTGTAGCGGCTTCCCATTCCACCTGCTAAAATGACTAATGATAAGGTTTTAGAATCCATAATCTTCTGTACCAAAAACTGGTTTTCTTGTTTTATATTTTCCTCTTGTAAAGTCTGGCATTTCTTGAGAAGTACCATTTCCTTCGATAGATTTTTCACTTAATGGTGTTACTGCATACCAAGTTGCTAAATCATATACATCGAATGGGAATTCTTTGTTTGCTTTAATACATTCGATAAAATCATTCATTAAGAAGAAATCCATTCCTCCGTGCCCAGCACCTTCTGCCTGAGTTTCGTATTTTTTCCAATATGGATGATCGTAAGTTTTTAAATGATCTTCTGAACTTGCCCATTTGTGAGAATGTTTCATTTCATCTTCGAAATAAATGAAACCTTGACTAAATCCTCCTGAACCGATATCTTGCCAAATACCATCAGTTCCTTGAATACGGAAACCTAAGTTATATGGACGCTGTAAAGATGTATCGTGCGTTAATAAGATTGTTTCTCCGTTTTCACATTTTAACATTGTTTGAACGATATCTCCTTGTTTGAATTTAACTTTTGCATTTGGATGATCTACACCTCCATTCTTCACGATATAATCAGTTAAACCAGCTTGTTGAGAAGCCATAGAAGTTAAATGTGTAATTCTATTTCCACGGTTAACATCCATCATTGTACCGATTGGTCCTAAACCATGCGTTGGATATAATTCTGCATTACGTTTTACATAATGATTTGTACGCCAAGCAGCTTCAGAGAAACCTTTGTCTCCAAATTCAACTCCACCACCATAAGGTTGTTTACCATCATTAAATAATACATTTCTTAAATCGTGTTGGTAACCACCTTGTCCATGAACAATTTGACCAAACATTCCTTTACGAACCATATTCATTACAGCCATAACATCGCGACGGTAACAAACATTCTCCATCATGAATACAGGAACTTTCGTTTTTTCGTATGTATCTACGTAATCCCAACATTCTTGTAAATTCATCGCTCCACACACTTCTAAACCTACAATTTTACCCGCATTCATTGCTGCAATTGTTTGCTCAGCGTGAAATTCCCATGGCGTAGCTATAATTACAGCATGCATTTCTTTATTCTTATATAATTTTTTATATCCATCTAAACCTTTAAAATACTCTACAGGTTTTTTATTATGTTTTGCAAAAATTTTGTTTGAACGATCAATCATTCGTTGATCTGGTTCAGCGATCCCAACAACTTCTACATCATTTCTTTTTAATAACTCATCTAAATGTACCTGCCCTCTCATTCCACAGCCAACAATTCCTACTTTCACCTTATCAATTTTTGATGAAAAATCAAATAATGAATCTGGTGATACTAATGCTACCGTAGATGCTGCAGCAGTCGATTTAATAAAATTTCTTCTGTCCATAGTTGTATTTAATTGTTTGCTTTATTTTTTAAAATGCAAAATATGAAAAATAATCAATAAAACTTTCTGCTTATAAGTAAAATTAGTAGGTTTTAGGCGAATCCTTAGGAAATACTATAATAAATTCTGTCGTAGTAACATTTTCGTTTTTAGATTTAATTACAGATAATTTTTCATTTAAATCTTCACTTTCTAGAATTTCAATTACGGCGATTTTGAGCTCAGGTCGAAAATATTTCAAATACCAATAAATTCCGCCATAATTTTTAGAATGATAATCACCATTGTAATGAATGAATAGATTATTTTTCTTCAAATTATTCAAAATTGATTCTGCCATTGTTGCATCCTTTGTAGCTTGTGCTGCAACAAACTGTTTTGCCTTCACTCCAGCATGATCTCCCATCATTTTAATCATCTCAGGATAACCAGGTGCATCATAATCTATGGTAATAGGAAGTTTCGCAATAAAGGCTTTCTCATTATTTGGAACTGTATCCAAAGCTTCAAGTCCATTCTTAGCGACATACGAAGCATATTTGCGTGATACGTTAGTCGCTACAAAATCCAAATTCTTTTCTTTCGCAAAATCAACAAGCGGTTTATAATCTGTTTTATAATTATTCCAAAGCTTTGTACTTTTTTGAAATTCTTCATCCGTCGTTTTGCCTTTCAAGTAATTCGTTAAATCATTTTGTTGATGGCGCTCGAACATTTCTGCTCCGAGTATCAATTGATTTCCTTTTATCTTATACAATTCTTTTGTCGTTTGCAATTGCAACCAATGATTTACCGCATTATTATGATGTTCACCAAATAAAACAACATCATATTTTGCTAACTCTTTAATCATTTTATCAAAATCAACTTTCTTTTCTTGTTGATTATAAATTTGATAAGTTTTTCCGTTTTGCGCTTTAGCCTGAATTGTAAGTACAATTAATAAGGTATAAAGTATCGTTCTCATGTTATTTAAATTAATTCTAAATTGTAACAAATTAACAAAAAAGTCTACATATTAAAGAAAACAAATTCAACTACTATGAATAAAGTTCTTGAAATTAATCAACTTACTAAAAAATTTGACAGTTTTATAGCGGTCAACAATGTCTCTTTTTCGGTAGAAAAAGGAAACGTTTACGGATTACTTGGTCCAAACGGAAGTGGAAAATCGACAACATTAGGAATGATTCTTAATGTAATCAATCCTACAGCGGGTTCGTGGAAATGGTTTGATAAAGAACCAGATAACGATTCATTAAAAAAAATTGGTGCAATTATCGAAAGCCCAAAATTCTATCCTTATTTATCAGCAGAAAAAAATCTTGAAATTGTTGCTGATATTAAAGAAGTTAATTATGCGAAAATTGACGAAAAACTTGAATTAGTTGGATTACTTTCTCGTAAAAAAGATAAATTTCAACAATATTCGTTGGGAATGAAGCAACGTTTGGCTATTGCGGCTGCGTTGTTAAATGATCCTGAAGTGTTGATCTTAGACGAACCTACAAATGGTTTAGATCCACAAGGAATTATTCAGATTCGTGAATTGATTATTAAAATTGCTCAACAAGGAACTACAATTATTCTAGCAAGTCATTTATTAGACGAAGTCGAAAAAGTATGTTCGCATGTAGTGGTTCTGAATCAAGGAAAAATGCTTTATGCGGGTTCTGTAGATCAAATGAATTCAAGTTTTGGAAGTATAGAAGTTGCTGCGCAAAATATGGAAAGTTTGGAATATACACTAAAAACGTTCTCATTCGTTTCAAAAGTTACCAAAGAAAACAACAAACTTTTTGCTGTTTTATCAGAAGAGAAAGATCCAGCAGAAATTAACAAAATGCTTTATGAACAAGGAATTATCGTGAATCATTTAGTAAAACGTAAAGAATCTTTAGAACAACAATTTTTCCAACTAATCCAAAAACAGAACTAACATGAAAAGATTATTTAGCATAGAATGGAATAAATTATTCTACAATAAAGGAACGCGAATTTTCATCATTTTATATTTTGTGATGATTCTGTTAATGGGAATTACGTTACCGAATTTCAAACCAAATATGAATGAAATTGAAGTTGATTTAATCAAATTGGGAGCATTAGAGTTTCCTATAATTTGGCATAATATTACGTGGTTAATTGGTTTTGGAAAATTCTTTTTAGCTATTATTGTTATTAATAATATTACAAACGAATACTCTTTCGGAACTTTCAAGCAAAATACAATTGATGGTTTATCTAAAACTGAATTTTTAAACACAAAAGTTTTGATGAACGTTGTGATAACTTTGATTTCTACACTTTTAGTTGGCGTTTTAGTTTTTGCATTAGGTTCTATTTTTAGCGAAAAGTTTGATTTTGTAAACGGAATCGAATTCTTAGGAGGATATTTCGTCGAAATCTTCGCTTATATTGTATTCGCCATGTTTTTATCATTCCTATTAAAGAAAAGTGCTTTTGCGATTTTATCTTTAATTGTTTTGAATATTATAGAATCTGTTGCTAAAGTTGTTGAATTTTTAGTTCGATTTGGTAAAAATCCTCCAAAAAATCCTGAAGAAATTAAAATCTTAACTAATTATTTACCACTAAACTCAAACGGAAAAATAGTTGATTATCCTTCTGTAGATATACAAAAAGCAATTATGGAAGGTAAGTTATTTGTTGCCGATCATGTACAATGGGATCATTTTGCGGTAAATATTTTCTACATCATTTTATTTCTTGGTTTATCCTTATTAATTATCAAGAAAAGAGATTTATAAATTATAAATATTTCATAAAAACAAGAAAACCTCCAAATTTGGAGGTTTTCTTGTTCAAAGCAATTTACAATATCACTTGTTTGTTTATCTTTGCAACTATGCAAATGACAAATTTCGAAGAGCTAAAAGCTCTGTTAAAATCAACCCCAAAGAAAATTGCAATTCTACCGCACAAAAATCCTGATGGAGATGCGATAGGTTCTACATTGGCGATGTTTCATTATTTGAATAAATTGGGACATACGTGTAACATTGTTTCACCAAACGATTTTCCGAAGTTCCTAAAATGGATGCCTTCAGCAAAAGATATTGTAATTGCAGATTACCGACCAAAAGTTTCTGAAGCAATTATACATCAAGCTGAGTTGATTTTTATCTTAGATTTCAATACTGTAAAACGAATTGATGACTTAGGAAACTGGGTTGAACGTTCGAAAGCTCCAAAAATATTAATCGATCATCACCGCGAACCAGATACATTTGATTTTATGTATTCGGATATCGAAATGCCTGCGACTTGTCAAATGGTTTATAATTTTATCGAAGCGATGAATGATTTAGATAAAATTGATAAAGGCATTGCTGAATGTATTTATACTGGAATAATGACGGATACAGGCGGATTCCGTTTTCGTAATACATCGGCAGATACGCATAGAATTGTAGCAGAGTTAATTGATAAAGGTGTAGAAGTAGATAAAGTTACTTCTTATGTAAACGATTCACAAACACAAGGACGATTAAAGTTATTATCATTAACTCTAAATAATCTAACTTTTTTACCAGAATATCGAACAGCTTTCATGTTTTTAAAACGTGAAGATTTACTAGCAAATGGTTTTCAAAAAGGAGATACAGAAGGTTTTGTAAATTATGGTTTGAGTATAGAAAATTTTATCTTTTCTGTAATTTTTATTGAAGACACACATCATAATTTCATTAAAATTTCGTTACGTTCGAAAGGTGATTTTGATGTGAATGAATTCTCTCGCAAACATTTCAATGGCGGCGGTCATATGAATGCTTCTGGAGGTCGTTCGGATATGAATATGGAAGAAACAATTGCTTATTTCCAATCCCTTTTACCAGAATATCAAGAAAAATTAGCTAGTATCGTTATCTAATGAAAAAAGTTATTTTATTCACTTTCGCTGTTTTTGCGTTAATGAGTTGTGATCAAAAAGTCATACAATATCCCGTTTCATATTCCAATGACGATTTTATGAAACGTTCGCAAGAACGTGGAAAATTATTGCATCAAGAAGAATTACAATGGTTTGATGATTATATGAAAACATCTGACCTAAAATTTGTTAAAACGAGTTCGGGCTTTTGGATTTCAAATAGTGGTCAACGAACAGCTTCTACAGCAAATAATGGAGACTACATCGAATTTGAATATCAAGTAACTGATCTCGAAAACAATATTTTATATTCGTTTAACGATAATAAAGTTCAGAAAATAATTTTAGGAAAAGCTGATATTGTGAGAGGTTTACAAGCTGGTTTGCAATTAATTCCTGAAGGTGAAACTGCTAAATTATTATTACCTTCGTTTTTAGCTTATGGAGGTTATGGTGATACACAAAAAATTGCTCCAGACTCGCCTATTATTATGGATGTAAAAGTTTTAAAAATAAAAAAACACTAATAAACACAAAGACTGTAAAGTTAAAATGAGAAAAATATTATTAATCTTAACTGTCATCACTACTCTTGTTAGTTGTGGCGTTAAAATTCCAAAATCGATGAGTAAAGAAGAATTTAAAAGTTTAGAAGACGGATTGTATGCAAAAATGACAACAAATCATGGTGCAATGACAATCAAATTATACGAAGAAGAAGCTCCAATGACTGTTGCTAACTTTGTAGGATTAGCAGAAGGTACAAAAGAAAATAAAGCAAAAGCAAAAGGAATTCCTTTTTATGATGGAATCATTTTTCACCGTGTAATCAAAGATTTCATGATTCAAGGTGGTGATCCAGACGGAAGAGGTACAGGTGGACCTGGTTACGATTTCGAAGATGAATTTGATGCAACATTAAAACACGATAAAAAAGGTGTTTTATCTATGGCAAATTCAGGACCAGCAACAAACGGGTCTCAATTCTTCATTACAGAGGTTCCAACTCCATGGTTAGATGGTAAACACACTGTTTTTGGACAAGTTGTAGAAGGTTTAGAAGTTGTAGATTCTATTGCTAATGTAGAAAAAACAAGAGATGACAAACCAGTTGTTCCAGTTGTGATTGAGAAAGTAGAAATCGCTCGTAAAGGTGATAAATATGCCAAATATAACGGTGGAGAAGCTTTTGAAACTGCAAAAGCAAATCATGCAAAAAAACAAGCTGAAGCTGAAGCGAAAGCAAAAGCTGAAAAAGATGCTGAAATTGCTCGTCAAAAAGAATTAGAGGCTAAAGCGCAAACTACTCCTTCTGGATTAAAATATGTAATTTTAGAAGAAGGAAACGGAGCAAAACCTGTACAAGGAGATCCAATTCAAGTACATTATACTTTACGTTTAAATGATGGTGAAAAATTAGATTCATCTTACGATCGCAATCAACCACTAGACGCAACAGTTGGTGTTACAGGATTAATCCAAGGTTGGATGGAAGCATTAACAATGTTCAACAGAGGTTCTAAAGTTTTCTTAATTATCCCTGCCGAATTAGGTTACGGATCAAGAGGTGCTGGAGGTGTTGTACCACCAAATGCAACTTTATATTTTGATATGGAAGTTTTAGATAAATAATTTATCTATTCAAAATAAGTAGAAAAGCCACTCAAATTGAGTGGCTTTCTTTTTTGCCTACATTTTTGAAATCACTATTTTTACTGCTTATCAAAACTCACATGAAAAATTTAACATCTCTAATTTTACTCTTTATCGGTTTACAAATAGTAAATGCACGAGAAATAGTAAACTTCAACTCTAATTGGAGCTTTAAAAAAGGGCCATTTACCACTGCAGAAATTAATTACAATTCTATCTTCAAAGGCGATTGGCAATTGGTTCAAGTTCCACATACATGGAATGCAACTGATATGCAAACGAACCAAGTTACACCTGGTTTTTATAGTACAAACGAGCGTTTTTATGTAGGTGATTCGTATTACAGAAAATCTTTTACGCCAAAAGTAAACTGGAAAGGTAAACGAATCTTTATCAAATTTGAAGGTGTTGGAGCAAATGCAGAAGTTTACATGAATAATTCTCCTTTAAAATCAACTCAAAATAAGAACAAAGTAAGCTATCAAGGTGATGTAAACAACGGAAATTATAATTTTGTTGGACGCCATCAAGGTGGATATTCTGCTTTTGTTTTGGAATTGACAGGAATGTTAAAATTTGATCAAGAAAATGAAATTTTGGTTAAAGCTAATAACGAGGAAAATCCAGCAATTATTCCTGTTAATCATGTTTTATTTCCTGTTTATGGTGGAATTTATCGTCCTGTTTCGTTGATTGTTACTGACCCTATCAATATTGCTGTAAATGATTTTGCTTCGGCTGGAATTTTTATTTCTCAGAAAAATGTTAGTAAAAAATCGGCTGATATTCATCTTAAAGTCAAAGTTGATAATAAATCAGCTCAAACAAATAACATCGAAATTTTCACTTCGATCATCGATCATAACAATAAAACTGTAAAATCTATCAGCACTCCTTACACTCTATCACCACAAGGAAGACAAGAAATTATTCAAGATATTAAGGTTAATAATCCACATTTATGGAATGGATTAGAAGATCCATATTTATATAAAGTAGTGACACAAATCAAACAAAATAATCAAGTTTTAGATGAAGTAACACAACCTTTGGGTATTCGTAAATTTGAACTAAAAGCGAACGAAGGTTTCTTCTTAAACGACAAAAAATATCCACTTTATGGCGTGACAAGACATCAAGATCGATGGGGAAAAGGTTCGGCTTTATCAAATGAAGATCACGATGAAGATTTAGCAATTATAAAAGAAATTGGTGCAACTTCTATTCGATTAGCTCATTACCAACAATCTGATTATTTTTACTCGAAATGTGATAGTCTAGGATTGATTGTTTGGGCAGAAATTCCGTTTGTGAATCAGGTTACAACCTTGGAAGAAAATAATGCAATGCAACAATTAAAAGAGTTGATTCGTCAAAATTACAATCATCCATCTATTTACACTTGGGGATTACACAATGAAGTTTATTCGCCAAATAATTACACCATCGAATTGACAACAAAGCTAAATGACTTAGCTAAAACAGAAGATTCTGATCGTTATACAGTACAAGTAAGTGGTTATAATGTGGTCGATCATCCAGTTAATAATAATGCGGATATACAAGGAATTAATCATTATTTTGGATGGTACAATGGCGAAGTAGAAAATTTGACAGACAAAGAAGATGTTGAAACTTGGGCGAATGAAATTTCGAAAAAATTCAAAGATTACAAAATCATTTTCTCTGAATATGGCGCAGAAGCAAAACCTGAAGATCAAGTTGAAGTTGCTGGGAACTATGGAAATCAATGGAGTGATCCTGCATTTTTTCCAGAAGAATTTGCAACTAAATTTCATATTGTTCATTGGGCAACAATAGAAAAACATCCAATATTTTTGGGATCTTATGTTTGGAATACTTTCGATTTTGCAACGCCTATTACACGATTAAATGTTAATCCAAGAAATTTCAAAGGTTTGGTTTCGTTTGATCGAAAAATTAAAAAAGATCCTTTTTATTGGTATAAAGCAAATTGGAGCAAAGAACCTGTTGTTTATTTAACGCAACGTAGAATGGTAAATAGAGGAAATGAATTTACAACTGTTACAATCTTCTCTAATCAAGGAACGCCAACGTTAACTGTAAATGGTAAAAAGATTGAAAATGTAAAAAATGGCTATAATAAGATTCATTTCGTTGCTGAAAATGTTCAATTGCAAAAAGGTGAAAACATAATCATTGCAGAAACTAATCTTAATGGAAAAACCATTTCAGATAAGATTATTTGGAACTATGATTCAAAATATAAAACTTCTCAAAAAGAAGCCACTACGAAAGATATTCATGTTGGACTTTAGTGAGAAATAATATCATTAAAAAAGGCTTAAAAATTAATTTTTAAGCCTTTTTTAATTGTAGTTTACTACTTATTTTTCAAAATCTCGTGAAAAACGGTTTGAGCTGAGAAAATTCGGTTCGTTGCTTCATCAATTACGATAGAACGATCAGAATCTAAAACTTCATCAGATACTACTACATTGCGACGAACTGGTAAACAATGCATAAATTTTCCGTTATTTGTCAAATTCATTTTATCCATTGTCACTTCCCAATCCTTATCACCATCATTCGGTTGACCATAATTTTCATAAGAAGACCAGTTTTTTGCATAGACAAAATCAGCATCTTTCAACGCTTCATCTTGATCATAAGCAATCGTTGCTCCATTAGTAAATTTTGGATCTAACTCCAAACCTTTTGGTTGTACAACTGTAAAATCTACCCAATCTACCTTAGAAAACCATTGCGCAAAAGAATTCGGAACAGCTTGTGGCAAACGACGTGGATGCGGCGCCCAAGTCATCACAACTTTCACTTTCTTTTCAGGTTTTGTCCCAGGCGTATAACCCGTTTTTTCTGCAATTGTAATTAAATCAGCAAAAGACTGTAATGGATGTAAAGTTGCACTTTCCAAAGAGACAACAGGAACAGAAGATAATTCTTTTACTTTATTGAACATGATTTCGTTATAATCTTCATCACGATCTACTAATTTCGGAAAAGTACGAACGCCTAAAACATCACAATACGCACTCATTACCTGAATTGCTTCTTTGATATGTTCTTGCGTATCTCCGTTCATCACAGCACCATCAGCCATTTCCAATGTCCAAGAATCTGCTCCAGCATTCAAAACCCAAGCATTTGCTCCAAGATTATAAGCCGCTTTAATAGAGCTTAGACGTGTACGTAAACTTGGATTAAAAAATATTAAACCAATTGTTTTGTTTTTACCAACCTCTTGTTGAGCAAAAGGATTTGCTTTAATTTCTAAGGCTATTTTTAGTAATTCGTCGATGTTTTCTACATCATTAACCGAAGTAAATTGTTTCATAATTGAGAAGAATCTTTTGTTTTATTTGTTCTGCAAAATTAGTTGAAACAATCGAGGTTTAAAGAATTATTTTTTCTAATTTTCACTTAAAACAACGTCAATTCATCTTGCGGACTACGAATATCTAAATCTAAATCATTGTTTAATTTCTTAATAAAATATTTGGCTAACATTGGCGATTCTAACTCTAAATTTTGATGAATAAAGAAATACAATTTCTGCAAACCTTCTGCTTTCCAAAGTTTAATTGTTTCAATCCATTCATCCAAACGCTCGTAATCAGATGGAATATTTGCTCCAACAAAACGCACAAAAGCTTCATTCGAAGTCAATCGCATATGCACCATATCTCTCCTACCCGCTGTATCAACAATAATATTTGAAATGTTATGCTTTTCTAATAACGAAACCAATCGATTAAAATTTTCTTCGTTCGAAAACCAATCTTCATGACGAAGTTCTACAGCTAACGGATAACCTTTCGGAAAATTTTGAATGAAATTTTCTAATTTTTCAAAATCTTTTGGAGCAAAATTTTCGTGCATTTGTAAGAAAATCATTCCTAATTTTTCTTCAAATAACGCAACTGCATCCAAATATTGATTCAATTTATCTGTCACATTTTGCAATCGTCCATAATGACTAATACTTTGTGGAATTTTCGGGAAAAATTTAAAATCTTTTGGAGTTTTATTTACCCAAGTTTCGACATTTTCTTTACTTGGCGAACGATAATATGTCGCATTTAACTCGATACTATTAAATTGCGTTGAATAATAACTCAATTCATCTTTTGTTTTAGGCGGATAAAAATTCTTCAAATCTTGCTTATTCCATTTTGCACAGCCTACATATACTTCGAAATTATCTGATTTATCAACTTTATTCAACAAATCAATCGTTTCTTTTGGCGTTTTTGGCAATGTAAAATCAACCAATTCTGGGTTTTCTACTTTTCCGAATTTCATCTTTCTAAATTTGAACGAAAATTAAGCAATTATAAGCAGTTCTCATGATCTATTTTACGACAAAATGTCAGAAAAATTTCATTTGGAATATCTTTTGAAATTTACATTCCGTCTACAAATCTCATGATTTAGACTATTTACAAGAAAAACTAATTATTAAAAATAAAAAATACAATAACGATGAATAAAGGAAATATTAATGTTTCGGTAGAGAATATCTTTCCATTAATTAAGAAGTTTTTATACAGCGATCACGAAATCTTTTTGCGTGAGTTGATTTCGAATGCTTCTGACGCAACCCTGAAATTAAAGCATTTAACAAGTATTGGTGATGCAAAAGTAGAATACGGAAATCCAAAAATTGAAGTAAAAATCAATAAAGACGATAATACTTTACATATTATTGACCAAGGTTTGGGAATGACAGCTGATGAAGTTGAAAAATACATCAATCAAGTTGCTTTTTCTGGTGCAGAAGAATTTATTAATCAACACCAAGATGCAGACGGAATTATCGGACATTTTGGTTTAGGTTTTTATTCTGCATTTATGGTTGCGGATAAAGTAGAAATCATTACAAAATCATACAAAGACGAGCCAGCAGTTCATTGGACATGTGATGGTTCTCCTGAATTTACCTTAGAAAATTCGGATAAAACCGAGCGTGGAACTGAAATCGTTTTACACATTGCTGAAGATTCGAAAGAGTTTTTAGACGAATGGAAAATCCGTGAATTATTGAATAAATACAATAAATTCATGCCAATTCCGATCAAATTTGGAACGAAAAAAGAAACACTTCCTTTACCAGAAGGTGCTGCTGAAGATGCTAAACCAGAGGAAATCGAAGTTGATGATATTATCAATAATACAAATCCGGCTTGGACAAAAGCGCCATCAGAATTGTCTGACGAAGATTATCAAAATTTCTACAGAGAATTGTATCCAATGCAATTCGAAGAACCTTTATTCCATATTCACTTAAATGTTGATTATCCATTTAATTTGACTGGAATTTTATTCTTCCCAAAATTAGGAAACAACATCAATATTGATAAAGATCGTATTCAATTATACCAAAATCAAGTATTTGTAACAGACGAAGTGAAAGGAATTGTTCCTGATTTCTTGATGTTATTACGTGGTGTGATAGATTCTCCAGATATTCCATTGAATGTTTCGCGTTCGTACTTACAAGCTGATGGAGCTGTGAAGAAAATTTCGGCACATATTACGAAAAAAGTGGCGGATAAAATGTCTTCATTAATGAATCAAAATCGTGAAGATTACGAGCAAAAATGGAACGATATTAAAGTTGTAATTGAATATGGAATGATTTCGGAAGATAAATTCTTCGAAAAATCTGACAAATTTGCATTGTATCCAACAGTTGATGGTAAATATTTTACTTGGGATGAATTAAATACTGCGATTAAAGACAATCAAACCAACAAAGACGGAAAATTAGTAATTCTTTATGCGTCTGATGTTGATGGACAAGATCAATACATACAAATTGCGAAAGAAAAAGGTTACGAAGTAATTTTATTAGATTCTCCTATTTCTTCTCACTTGATTCAGAAGTTAGAATCTACAAAAGAAAATGTAACATTTGTTCGTGTTGATGCGGATCATATCAATAATTTGATTGAAAAAGATGAAGTTAAAATTTCCAAATTATCTGATGATGATAAAGAAAAATTGAAAACTGAAATCACAGAATCAATCAACAATAAATCATATACAATTCAATTAGAAGATTTATCTGGAACAGATGCACCTTTCATCATTACGCAATCAGAATTTATGCGTCGTATGAAAGATATGCAAGCTTCTGGCGGAGCTGGGATGTTTGGAATGGGTAATTTCCCTGAAATGTATAATGTTGTTGTGAATGCAAACTCGGATTTAGCAACAGAAATTTTAGCTAAAGATTCGAAAGAAGAAAAAGAAGCGTTGATTAATCAAGCATTAGATCTAGCAAAATTATCGCAAGGTTTGTTAAAAGGTAAAGAATTAACAAATTTTATCAATAGAAGTTTTAAGAACATTAAATAATCTCAGAACACTATATTTTAGTAATCTTAAACTTAAAATCCAGCACATAATGTGCTGGATTTTTTATTTCTAAATAGATTTATTGATGTGTTAAACTTTTAAAATTAATCTGAAATAATTTGCAAAACATGATTTTTGTCATTAATTTTACATCAAGGAATTAATAATTATTCGTTCAGGACTTCAAAATACTTTAGTTGTTTTGAAACAGAACATTAAAATTAATAGTTGTTTTTCCACAAAATAACGAAATTTTTAAGCCGACAGAGAATTTTCATAATAAGGTGAAAATTAATTCAAATCATTATCAAAAATTTCGGGAAGGATTTCAAGAAATTGAAATCCTTTTTTCCCTAGACGTTCTTTTTAAATCGATTTTGCTCATAGTTATTGCATAGGATTAATAGTCTCTCATATATGAGTACATTTCATTTATTATTTACAATAGATATTTGTTCTATTTATAAAAATTCTTTTTTATAATCATTTAAAAAGAACAAGTTACAATGGACTTATTCAGAAGAAAGAATTTGACATTGGGAAGGATTTCAAGAGATTGAAATCCTTTTTTTTTGCAATTATTATAACAAAAAAAGAGCGACAAACATGTCGCTCTTTTAATATATATCAGAATGTTATTATTCTTGTGATACAATTTTTGCAGATAAATACTCACGGTTCATACGTGCAATGTTATCTAAAGAAATTCCTTTTGGACATTCGATTTCACAAGCTCCTGTATTTGTACAGTTACCAAAACCTTCTAAATCCATTTGTGCAACCATTTTTTGAGCACGACGAGCAGCTTCTACTTGTCCTTGTGGTAACAATGCGAATTGAGAAACTTTAGCTCCTACGAATAACATTGCAGATCCATTTTTACAAGTTGCAACACAAGCTCCACAACCAATACATGTTGCAGCGTCGAACGCTTCATCTGCATGCATTTTGTTTACTGGAATATTGTTTGCATCTACTGTACGTCCTGATGTATTTACAGAGATGTAACCACCAGCTTGTTGGATACGGTCGAAAGATGAACGGTCTACAATTAAATCTTTGATTACTGGGAATGCAGCAGATCTCCATGGTTCGATGTAAATCGTTTCACCATCTTTGAACATACGCATATGTAATTGACAAGTTGTAACACCTCTATCTGGTCCGTGCGCTTCTCCATTGATGAATAAAGAACACATACCACAAATACCTTCACGACAGTCGTGGTCGAATGCAACTGGCTCTTTTCCTTCCTCTATTAATTGCTCGTTTAATAAATCAAGCATTTCTAAGAAAGAAGAATCAGTAGAAACATCTTTTAAGGAATATGTTTCCATTTTTCCTTGAGCATTAGCGTTTTTTTGACGCCAAATTTTCAGCGTGATGCTGATTGTTTTTGATGATGCCATAATTCTATATGATATTTTGACATTTTGCTTGAAGGTTTGTTATCAAGCAAAATGATTTTATTATTTATAACTACGAGTTTTAAGCTCGATATATTTGTAATTTAATTCCTCTTTGTGTAAAACCTCAGTGTTGATATCATCACCTTTATATTCCCAAGCGGCAACATAAGTATAATTTTCATCATCACGCATTGCTTCACCTTCTTCTGTTTGGTACTCCTCACGGAAGTGACCACCACAAGACTCATTACGGTTAAGAGCGTCAATTGCCATTAACTGTCCTAATTCTAAGAAGTCAGCTACACGTCCAGCTTTCTCTAACTCAGTGTTCATTTCGTTAGCATCACCAGGAACTTTTACATCACGGTAGAATTCTTCACGTAAAGCAGCAATTTCAGCAATCGCTTCTTTTAAACCTTGAGCATTACGAGCCATACCTACTTTGTTCCACATAATATTTCCTAAACGTTTGTGGAAACTATCTACAGTTTTAGTTCCTTTATTGCTTAAGAAATGTTGAATTTGGTCTTTAACAGCCTTTTCAGCTTCATCAAATTCTGGCGTATTTGTAGGAATTTTACCTGTACGAATATCTGCTGATAAATAATCTGCAATTGTATAAGGTAATACGAAATAACCATCTGCTAAACCTTGCATTAATGCAGAAGCTCCTAAACGGTTAGCTCCGTGATCAGAGAAGTTAGCTTCTCCTACTACGAAACATCCAGGAATTGTTGATTGTAAGTTGTAGTCAACCCAAACACCACCCATTGTGTAGTGAATTGCTGGATAGATACGCATTGGATTTTCGTATGGATTCTCATCTGTAATTTTCCAATACATTTGGAATAAGTTTCCATATTTCTCTTCAATCCATTTTTTACCTAATTTCTCGATTTCAGCATCTGATGGATTTTGATCTCCGTTTGCGAAAGCAACCTCACGACCTTTTTTCTTGATCTCATCTGTAAAATCTAAATAAACTCCTTCTCCAGTTTCATTTGCTTCAATACCATAACCAGCATCACAACGCTCTTTTGCAGCACGAGATGCAACGTCACGAGGAACTAAGTTACCAAATGCAGGATAACGTCTTTCTAAGTAGTAATCTCTGTCTTCTTCTTTGATATCAACTGCTTTTTTCTTACCAGCACGGATTGCTTCAGCATCTTCTTTCTTTTTAGGAACCCAGATACGACCAGAGTTACGTAAAGATTCAGACATTAAAGTCAATTTAGATTGATTTGTTCCGTGGATTGGAATACAAGTTGGGTGAATTTGTACATAACAAGGGTTAGCAAAATAAGCACCTTTTTTGTGAATTTTCCATGCTGAAGTTACGTTAGAACCCATTGCATTAGAAGATAAGAAATATACGTTTCCGTAACCACCAGTAGCAATAACTACTGCGTGAGCAGAATGTCTTTCGATTTCACCTGTAATTAAATTACGAGCGATAATACCACGAGCTTTACCATCTACAAGAACAATATCTAACATTTCGTGACGGTTGTACATTTGGATGTGCCCTAAGTGGATTTGCTGATTCATTGCTGAATAAGCTCCTAATAATAATTGTTGCCCTGTTTGACCTTTCGCATAGAAAGTACGAGATACTTGTACCCCACCAAAAGAACGATTATCTAATAACCCACCGTAATCACGTGCAAAAGGAACCCCTTGCATTACACATTGGTCGATAATATTACCAGAAACCTCCGCTAAACGATAAACGTTAGACTCACGAGCGCGGTAATCACCACCTTTGATTGTATCGTAAAATAAACGATAGATAGAGTCGTTATCTCCTTTATAATTTTTAGCAGCATTAATACCCCCTTGTGCAGCAATAGAGTGAGCACGACGAGGTGAATCTTGGTAACAGAAAGCTTTTACTTTATATCCTAACTCTGCTAAAGTAGCAGCTGCAGAACCACCAGCTAAACCAGTACCTACAACAATAACATCAATTTTATCACGGTTATTTGGAGCCACTAAGTTTAGGTGTGCTTTGTGTTCGCTCCATTGTTGTGCGATATCTCCTTCTGGAGATTTTGAATCTAATATACTCATTTCTTGATATTATTTAATTATTTAACAAAAAAATGGTAAACAGCGATGATAATGAAACCTGCTGGAATTAAAATTGAATACCATTTCCCGAAAGCAACAATTACTGGAGTGTATTTGTTGTGTCTTGCACCAATAGATTGGAATGCTGATGCAAATCCATGTTGTAAGTGTAATGATAAAAATACAAATGCAACAATGTAAATTACTAATCTTACAAAACTTAAAGCACCTTCTAATGTGAAAACGTGGTTTAAGTGATCCATAAAGTAATTTCCTTGAGCAAACTCAGGATTTGGAACAATGTAGTGATCAGTAATTGTAGGAACCCAAAAGTCATACAAGTGTAATAATAAGAAAATTAAAATTACAGATCCAGAAACTAACATGTTTCTTGACATCCAAGAAGCATTTGCAGCACCATTATACTTTTGGTAAGCAACTGGTCCACGCGCTTTCTTGTTTTGCGCTTCTAATACAAACCCCATTACAAAGTGGTATACAACACCAATTAATAAAATAGGCTGCATTAAATATTGGATAAAAGGGTTATCACTCATGAAAGCCGAAACTTCATTGAACCCATTCGGATTAATAACAGATAATGCATTAATCACGAAATGTTGTAACAAGAACACGATCAAAAATAACGCTGAAAGCGCCATCGCGAACTTCTTACCAATCGACGATTTTAGTAATGATTCATTTGCCATAAAGCAATTCGTTTAATTTTTTAGATATTTCCACAAATTTAATCATCCCATTGCTCTAATCACAATGAATTATATCATTTCGTTAACAGATTTCAATAGTTTAGAATCATTCTTAGTTAATTAAGACATTTTTAACAATTTTTCTAAATTTTTATTGCTTAATAAATAATTAATTTCTATACTTGCAGTAGAAAAGTAGAACAACTTTTCATAGGTTTAAGTTAGTTAGGTTAATCCTCTTATATTTCTATAAGAGGATTTTTTATTTTTTTAGTTGTAACATTATTCTTTTTTTTACTACAAATAAAGAGCAACAGAATAATAGTTTGAATAATAAAGCAAAAATATTTACCGAATTAGTCGAGAAAAATCAGGGAATTATCCATAAGGTTTGTCGTATTTACACAGACGACAAGGATTCTCATGACGATTTATTTCAGGAAATTGTATTGCAATTATGGCGTTCTTACGATTCCTTCAAGGGAGATTCAAAATTTAGTACGTGGATGTATCGTGTTAGCTTAAACACAGCAATTACATTAATCAGAAAAAAAACAAAATCCAGTGAAACTGATTTTAATGAAGCTCAATTTTTAAACTTAAAATCAGACGACAAAGACGAATTTTTAGAAGAGCGTATCACACTTTTATACGCGGCAATTAGATTATTAAACGACGTAGAACGTGCATTGGTACTGCTATTTTTGGAAGACTTACCTTACAAAGACATTGCCGAAACTTTAGGAATTTCGGAAGTAAATGCACGAGTAAAGATGAACAGAGTGAAGATAAAATTAAAAGAAATAATGTCTAAAATGGAACAATAATGGAGTTAGATGACTTAAAATCAATTTGGGGTTCCATAAAGGAAGAAGAAAAGTTTGATCAAAATCAAATTTTTCAAATGTTGAAGAAAAAATCATCAACAACAATAAAATGGTTATTTATATTCACTTTTTTCGAATTTATCCTTTTTCTTGTCTACAATTTATATGTTTTAATTTCAGGAAAAAATTTTTTTAATAACGAAGTCAAAACATTAGTCGAAGAAAAAACAATTAACAATTACGAGATCGCTTCGGTTTTTAGTATTGTGATTACGTTTGGATTTTTGGTGATGGCTTATCGTTATTTAAAAAAAATAGATCTTAATCAATCTGTGGTCGATTTGATGAAAAACATTATTTCATTTCGTCGATTGGTGAACTTGTTTATTCTTTTCACCGTTTTAAGTTTAATTGTTTCTTCTGCCCCATTCTATTACGAATTAGGCCAATCTATTTATTTGGCAAAACACGCTCATGATATACAGCCAATTGTGAATAATGCTGCTGTTTATGGTTGGATTGCAATAATAACTGCTGTTGCTTTTATTGTGATTATAGGAACGGTTTATTATGGGATTATTTATTTTTTATTTTTAAGAAAACTTCAACAAAACATGAAAGAGTTGAAAGAAATGAAATAAAATCTTATTTTTGTAAACTGAATGAAAAAATTTATCCAATATCTTATGCTAACGATTTCACTGTTTATGACAGTGTATCAGTCTGCGCATATATTGGATCATGCTCTAAATAAAGAGCACAAAGAGCTGAAAGACAAATTCTCTAACGTACACGATCATAGCTGTACAATTTGCCATTTCAATCAACATTTTATAGAAAATGATTCAGAAATTGAGTTATTTGAATGGTCACAATCATTTATCCAAAAAGATAAAACACTTTACACAACTCGTGTAAAACAAGCTGTATTACTTACTCAAAAAAGTCTTCGAGCACCGCCCTACGCAATTTAATTTCAGAAAAAACCACCTTATTTTTTTAACGTTATTAAATTATTGTATTTATGTCAATCAACATAAAATGTAGTATTGCGGCTACATTATTGTGCGGAACTGTGTTTGCACAAAACATTTTCGAAGGTCAAATTATAGATAAAAATCAAAAACCAATTCCTTTCGCAACTGTATACTTCAACAACGAAGAATATCACACAAATGCCGAAGGAAAATTTAGAATTGAGAATTTAAACAAAGGAAATTATCAAGTTCAAATTGATGAGCAAGGTTACGAACCTTTTTCTCAAAATATTACGTTTGATTCTCAACAAAAATTTGTTTTTACACTTACTTTTCACAAAGCATATAATTTAGATGAAGTTACTGTTTTAGGGCATCATCACGATTTTTCAACAGCTAATGTAGAGCGTGTCGATCAATCTTATATTCAAGAAAACTATGCAGGATCATTAGCCAAATCACTTGAAAATATTGCAGGTGTTAATGCTTCTGGAATTGGATCATCAGCTTCAAAACCAATTATTCGTGGACTTGGTTTCAATCGATTAATTGTTGCTGAAAATGGTGTAAAACAAGAAGGACAACAATGGGGAGCCGATCATGGTTTGGAGATTGATGCGCTAAATGTTGAAGATGTCGAAGTGATAAAAGGGCCTGCGGCTTTGGAGTACGGAAATGAAGCTATTGCTGGAGTTATCAAGATTAACAATAACAATTTACCAGCGAAACATTCACTTTCTGGAGAAGCAAAAACTTTATATCAATCAATAAATGATAATTACGGAATTGGATTTAATTTGAAATCTCGTAACGATCATTTTTTCTATAAAATAAAAGGTTCTTATTCTGATTATGCAGACTACAGAACGACTACCGATCGCATTTATTACCTGAATCGCTATTTACCAATTTACAATAAACGTGTAAAAAATACGGCTGGACAAGATTTGAATGCTGAAATACAAACAGGTTATATTGGTGAGAAATTTCGTTCAATTTTAACGGTTTCTAACGTTAATCAGAAAATCGGTTTCTTTCCTGGTTCACACGGAATTCCTTCTGTAGATAGACTTCAAGATGATGGAAATTATAGAAATATCGAATTTCCTTATCAAAAAGTGAATCATTTTAAAGTAATTTCCGAAAATGAATTTCGTTTAAATTCAAAAGACGTTTTAAAATTTTTAGCAAGTTATCAAAACAATCGTCGACAAGAAGTTAGTTCATTTCACACACATTATGCAAATCAACCAGTTCCAACAAAAAATCCTGATTTAGAATTAGATTTTAATTTATCAACGTATGATTCTCAATTAAAATTTGAACATAATCATAGCAAAAATTTCAAAACAATAATTGGCGCACAAGCGCAATTACAAGCCAATAATATTGCCGGTTACAATTATTTATTACCAAAATATGACCGAAATATTTTTAGCGGATTTTTGATTGAAGAATTCAAAAAAGGAAATCGTTGGAAAGTAACTGCTGGTTTACGTTACGATTATTCGACGTTCAAATCGGAAGGTTATTTTGATGAATTTCTTTACAATTATTTGATTGAAAAAGGTAATTCTGAAGGCATTGCAGATTATTATGCAAATCGTAGCAAATCAATCGATCGTAGTTTCAGTAATTTAAACGGAATGATTGGTGCAACTTTTCAACCAAATGATTTATGGGATTTCAACTTGAATGTTGGAACAAATTTCCGTTTACCAACCGCTATAGAATTGGGTTCTAACGGAATTCATCACGGTAGTTTTAGACATGAACGAGGTGACGAAAATCTTGATATAGAAAAAGGAATTGCTGTAGATTTCAAATCTGTTTTTCACAAAAATGATTGGAATATTTCGCTAAGTCCGTATTTATATTATTTCAGCAATTATATTTTCTTAAAACCTTCGGGACAATTTTCGATTCTTCCTCATGGTGGACAAATTTATCAATATACACAAAGCAAAGCTTTGTTGACTGGTTTTGAATTTGAAGTTCGTAAGAAAATCAACGAAAATTTTGATGCAAATCTTGTGTACGAATATTTATACAATCGACAAATTACGGAAAATAAAAAATTCGGAAATTATCTTCCTTTCACTCCTGCAAATAATTTATTTGGACAAATTAATTATAAAATCAATCAAAATATTGCATTTTTAGAAGGTTTGAGCTTTTTTGCAAATGGAAAATATACATTTGAGCAAGATAAAATTGCACAAAATGAAGATATCACTCCAAGTTATTTCTTGGTTGGAATTGGAGGAAAAACGAAACTTAAATTCAATAATTTTAGTGCAAATTTAAGTGTTCAGGTTTCTAATTTATTCAATAAAAACTATTACAATCACACCAGTTTTTATCGTGCATTGCAATTACCAGAACAAGCTCGAAACATACAAATTATGTTAGGAATTCCGTTCGGAAAATAGTTGATACATGAAAAAGAAACATCCTATTTTTGGACTTTTCTTTAGTATTATTCTTTTTTCGATTCCAACTTTTAATCAATTACATTTTTCTTTAATCGATCATTCACAAGATTTTTCGAATCAAAAGAAAGAAATTATTCATCATCAATGTAATCATTTCACCTATTACTCTGTCTTTATTGACACGCATGATGAACCAAAAATAGAATCAAAACCGAACGAAGAATTTTACAGTAAAGAAAGTTTTGAACAAGTAGAAAAAATTAAACATTCTACAATTGAATATCATTTTACACGAGGTCCGCCTCAGGATTTTGTTTATTAATAAATCAACCAAAATCTTAAAAAAATAATATTCAATTCAAAAAAAATAAAACAATGAAAAATTCAATTTTAAACTATTCATTTATAACATTATCAGCATTATTCATTACATCTTGTTCATCAGATGATTCTTCATTAGATACAACAAAACCTGAAATTAATTTGATTGCACCTAAAGACCACGATGAATTTCATTTAGGCGAAACCATCTCAATTGATGCTATTTTGAAAGACAATGTAGAATTGGGAACGGTAAAAATTGAAATTCATTCCGCAGAAGATGGTCATCAACACAGAACAGCAAATGTTAATTGGACGTATGATGCAGAAGAAGCTATTCCAGCAGGAAAAACTGAGCACACATTAAGTCATAAAGTAAATATTCCTACAGAAGGAATTACGGAAGGACATTATCACTTAGGATTATTCTTAATTGATCGCGCTGGAAATCAAACGCAATCTTTTATCGAAATCGTTGTAGGTGAAGATTACGACCATGATCACTAAAAAAAAAATTTGAAAACGTCCGAAATTTCGGGCGTTTTTTTATGTGCATTGTTAAAAGAATACTATTTTAGCACTCTTCAATTATATCAAAACAAAAAAATGATTGCAATAGCAGATAGTGGTTCTACTAAAACGGATTGGGTAATTTTAGATAGCGACCTTAATGAAGTTTTTAGAACAAGTACAATTGGATTTAATCCGTATTTTGTAACAGCAGAAGATATTACGACTGAATTACAAAAAAATGAAGATTTTGCACCTGTTGCAAATGATTTCGCAAAAATCTTTTTTTATGGTGCTGGAACTTCCAGCGAAACAATGCATGCTGTTGTTAAAGAAGGTTTACAAAACTTCTTTACAAATGCTGAATTTGTAATAGACCATGATTTATTAGCCGCTTGTTATGCCACTTACATGGGAAAACCTGCAATGGTCTGTATCTTAGGAACAGGTTCTAACTCTTGTTATTTCGATGGAACAACAATGCGTGAAGAAACAAAATCTTTAGCTTATATCTTAGGAGACGAAGGTTCTGGAAATGACTTAGGAAAACGTGTATTACGCGCTTTTTATACAAAAAAAATGCCTCCACATTTAGCAAAAGCTTTTGATGATTATTATAAATTATCTGTAGATGAGTTAAATAAAAATGTGTACCAAAATAAATTTGCAAATACATATTTAGCTTCTTTCAATAAATTTGTTGTTGAACATAAAAATGATCCATTTATTCAGAAAATTATTTATGATGCGATGTCTTCTTTTATCGAATATCAAATTATGCCTTACGAAGAAGCTCGTCATTCTGAATTAAATTTTATTGGTTCAATTGCTCATATTTACGAAGATGTTATTCGTTCAGTTGCGGCAGAATATCACTTAACAGTTGGTCATATTATTAGAAAACCAATTGATAATGTTGTTGATTATCACAAAAAATATTTGATTAAATAAGCATGGCAGCTCAACCAAAAATAGCGGTAATTTCTTACAATACTCCTCATCGCAAAACACAAGATGTTTTGCACGGATTAAAAGCTAAAGGTTATCAAAATGTAAAAATATTTGCTTTGCCTTTTGTACAAAGAGAAAATCCGTTCAAACCAATTTATCAACATCGTCCAAGTAAAGCGATTCAAGTAAATTTAGATGATTACTGTAATAATTTTGGTTATAATTTCGATTTGACAACTGCTGAAACGTTGAATAATCAATTAAACGATTATAAAGCTGAATATGTAATTATTGCAGGTGCGGGATTATTACCAGATGAGTTGGTTGACAATCATAAAATTATCAATACACACCCAGGTTTTTTACCTTTGACAAGAGGTTTAGATTCATTAAAATGGGCAATCACAAAAGGAGTCGAAATTGGTGTTACAACTCATTTTGTAGACACAGAAGCCGATGCTGGCTTTTTGATTGAACAACAATATGTTCCTGTTTACGGGAATGATACGTTTCATTCTTTGGCTAATCGTCAATATGAAACAGAAATTGAAATGTTAGTTAATTCGATTGAATTAATACCAACACTTTCAGAATTCAAATCACTTTCATCAAATGAATTTGAAGCGACGCGCAGAATGCCAAAAGCTATTGAAGAAAATTTGATGCAAGCATTTGACACTTACAAAGAAAAATATAAAAGGGATTAAAAATTTTTTAGAAAAAAATTAAAAAGCTAACCGAATTGGTTAGCTTTTTTGTTGAATCTATTTTTTAATTTGATTTTACTATCTTTAATAAAATAATTAAGATGAACAAAGAAAAACCTTTGAGCGAATTAACATTAGAAGAATTAAATGAAAAAAGAAAAAAAGTTAATAAACTTAATCTTAGCATTCAAATTCCTTTATTACTCATTGCAATCGTTTTATTAATTCTGAAGATGACAAACAAATATGATATCAATGTAACATTCGTTATTTTATTATCATGTTCTGTAACTTTTATTCCTCTTATAACAGGTTTAGCGAAAATAAATGCAGAAATCAATACCAGAAAAAAAGCGAATCAATGAGTTTCTTTTCTCTTTTTCCTAAGATGTAAAATTCCTTTGATTGGATTATAAATCATAATAAAAACCATCATTACAATTCCGAAATAAAATAAGGTTCTAAAAATTTGAATATCTGCGATCAACAAAGCTTGATTATACAATTGAGATTTTAGATTGCTTGCTGTCAAACTGATAGACTCATTTACTAAATGAGTTGTATCGTGTTTATTGAATAGATTATTCCATTGTTCTTGAAAAATTGTATTGGTAATATCTAAATTTTTCGTCATCAAAAATTGATGTTTAGTCGTCAAGAAAAGAATTGCATTTTGCATAATCGAAAAACTAATTGTTGACGACCAATAACGCATTGCAACTGCTGCTTGCATGGTATTCATAGAAAAATTAGCATGTACAGAACATACCATATATTGCAAAATTGGCGCAAACAACATTCCTTGTCCCATTCCTTCCATCAACAATGGCGGAATAACTGCATTCGGACGAGTATCTGGAACCAAAATGTAACTAAACCACAACATAGCAAACGTTAAACAAAAAAAACCTCCAAAAAACACATACTTATATTGCGTTTGAAATTGTGTTATGATGTAATAAGCAAACAATGCTCCAATATAAATTCCGGCACAATTATAATATTGTATTTGCAAAACAAACTCCCAATTCCATTTCCAAACAACATTCATCACTTGATAAATGTTACTCATACTCGATTTGAAAATATAAAATGTAAAAAACAACAACATACCTACAATAACTCTTTCGGAACGAAGAATCTCGAAATGGAAAATTGGTTTTTTAGACGTTAATTGTTGCAAAATAAATAAGCCTGAGAAAATAAACATTGCAGCAAACGCAATAACGATATAAAGCGATTCGAACCAATAATATCTTTTACCATAAATCAATAAAAAAGCTCCTGCTATTAATGACATCATCATCAAAAAATAACCCGCCAAATTTAACTGATACAATGGTTTTTTGGGATACAATCTACCATGACTAAAGAGAAAAACATAAATCAATAACGATAAAACATGAAAAAAGATGACAGTATAAATCACCATATTGAAATTATAATTTTCGATGGCAAATTTTACAATAGAGGTTGTATATTTATCAGCCGTCATCATAAATCCATACAAAAACGTATTTCCTAATAATCGTCCATATTCGCCTTTTATACGCGACATAATTAGCGGAACAATAATACATCCTTCGAGATAAGATGTTGTTCCTTGTATCACACGAAGTAAATAAATCAATTGCGTATTTGTTGTCAACGAAATTATTAACATTAATATAATATTGATAATAGTCATAAACAATAAATAAGAGCGAATATTAAAGAACTGAAAAAGCCGTTCGTTAATAAAAAGTCCACAAACAATTGTGGCGTAAGCCAAAGAAAAAATGAATTGTAAATCGTCTACATCAACATCTAGAAATGAAGCTGTAAATGTACTATTCATATTGAAAAGTGAGAGAATCATCACATGCGGAATCAACGCGGCAATGAGAATTGGAAGCACCAATTTTTCTGGTATCCATTTCTTGAAAATGGGATGTTGATTGTGCATTGAGTTATTTATTCAATTTTACAATCAAGTTCAAAACATTCATTCGAAAGTTTGTCTAATTAAAAATATTTTATTGATTTCGTGATTATCTTACCTAAAAAGTAAAAAAAGGAAGCTGCCTGAGAAAAGTCAAAAGGCTAAAATGTGATTCTGAATAATAAATCGTTAAAATACGATGATTCATTTTATAAAAATATAACAAATTTAAAATCAATAAAATACAACTAACATTTATTAAAACAATTAATCATTTTTCGTTTGATTTATTTTGATGGCAAAAGTAAGTGCTAGCGCATAAAAACAAGTTGATTATTTGAGAATAAAATTTGTTCATTTAAGCCATTTATAAATTTAAAAAACTTTAAAATATGACCTTTCTACAGGATAATTTTGATAAAATATTCATTTTAAAAAATTTGTCATAAAAAAAAACGTACTTGATTCTATTAAATCAAATACGCCAATTAAATAAAAAAGTAATATATAAAAATTATTTTAACGATGTAAAAGTCTATTTTTTATCGGTTGATAAAGAATTACAAAAATCGCAGCGATAATTCCCACAACAAACAATGTTCGGAAAATCTCTATATTACTAACCAACAAAGCTTGGTTATACAATTTTGCTTTTAAAGCTGCGGCAGTAATACTTTCTGCTTCGTTTGGAAGATGACTCGCAATATTTTTATTGAACAAACTATTCCATTGTTGTTGGAAAATCGGACTCGTTTTGTCTAAATTTTTGGTCATCAAAAATTGATGTTTAGTCGTCAAGTATAAAATTGCATTTTGCATCAGCGAAAAACCAATTGTTGTCGTCCAAAAACGAATCGCCGTACCTGCTTGCGCCGCACTACCAGTAATAGAAGGATGTACAGAACCTGTAATATACAACACTAATGGCGTAAAAATAACACCTTGCGCAATTCCTTCTAATATCAGCGTTGGCGCTACTGCCTCGACTTTTGTATCTGGATAAAACAAGTAACTAAACCACAACATGCTCATGGCTAAAAGTACAAATCCAAGAAAAAATATTTTTCTAAAATCAACTTTATTTTTAACCATGAAAAATGAAAATACAATACCAATGATGGAACCTGCTACATTAAAATATTGAATCTGCAACACATATTCCCATTGCCATTTCCAAACTGTTGACATGACTTGGTAAATATTGCTCATCCCAGCACGCAAAGTATAGAAAACAAAAAACATTAATATTCCTAAAATGACACGTTCTGATCTGAAAATCTCAAAATGAAACAAAGGTCGTTTGGCTGTTTTTTGATGCAATAAAAATAAGCCACTAAAAACGAGTGTTGATGCAAATGCTGTGATAATAATTGGCGATTCGAACCAATAATATTTTTTCCCATAAATCAAGAAAAACGCGCCAGAAATTAGGGAAATAATCATCAAGAAAATTCCTCCTAAATTTAATTGATACAATGGTTTTTTAGGAAACATTCTGTTGTGATTAAAGAAAAATACATAAATAATTAATGCTACAACATGAAAACTCATAATCGTATACACCATCATATTGTGGTTATAATTCTCAATCGCAAACTTCACGATAGAAGTCGTAAATTTATCACCTGTTAACATTACGCCATACAAAAACGAATAAGCAATCAATTTTGAATGTTCACTTTTAATATTCGACATAATGATTGGCAACAAAATACAACCTTCGAAAAGCGATAAAGGTCCTTGAATAAAACGCAGAATCAAAATCAATTCTGTATTTGTCGTTAATGTCATTCCAAACAATACCAAAATGTTAAGCATGGTCATTGTTAGCAAATAACTTCTGATATTGAAAAAGTGAAAAAATCGAACGTGAATAAATAAGCCACAAACAATAGTGGCATACGCCATCGAAAAAAGGAACTGCAAATCGTCGACCTCCAAATCCAAAAATGATGCTGTAAACGTACTATTCATGTTGAATATAGTCAAAATCATCAAGTGTGGAAATAGCGCAAGGATAAAAATTGGCACAACCAATTTTTGCGGAACCCATTTATTAAATATTGAATTTTGTTGTGACATTTATTTAATTTACTTTTTCTGCGGAAACATTTACATTCATTCCGGTACGTAATTTTTCGTTGTTTTTAGACTCTTTCAGAATTATTTTTACAGGAAAACGTTGTTCAATTTTCACGAAGTTTCCTGTAGCATTATCAGGTTTAATCAAAGCAAACTCAGACCCAGAAGCTGGCGAAAGTGATTCAATTTTTCCTTCAAACTCAATGTATTTGTAGGCATCAGCTTTTATAATAACTGGTTGATCCAAATCGATTTCTCCAATTTGCGTTTCTTTAAAATTTGCAACAATCCATTTCTCTTTCGAAACTACTTGCACCAAGGCCTGCCCTTCTTTTATTAACTGACCTTCTTGTATATTTTTTGTTCCAACCCAACCATCGTAAGGTGCTACAACATAGGTATATGAGAGAATAAGTTTAGCATCGTTCAATTGGGCTTTTCGTTGTAAAATTTGAGTTTTTGCAGGCGCAACTTTTGTTTGTTCTGCAGACGCACTAACATTCACGGCATTACGTTGTTGTTCCAAAGCACTCAAACTTGCTTTTGCTTGTTTATATTTCGCTTCAACTTCTTCAAACTGTTGCACGGTTGCAGCATCTTCTTGCACTAAATTTTTGAAACGATTATAATCTTTTTCAGTTCTCCAAACCTCTATTTTAGCAGCTTCTATATTTGCATTAACAATATTAACATCACTTGATTTTGTATCTACCGCTTTTTCATATGTTAAAACAGATTGCGAAGTCGATTCTAAATTTGCTTCTGCAATATCAATCTGGTTCTGAAATTCTCTATTGTCAATCACAACAAGCGTATCACCTTTGTGTACAAATTGATTTTCTTCGAAATTTACTTTTTTGATAAAACCAGAAACTTTACTCGAAACTGGCGTAATATATTGTCGCACTTGCGCGTCATTTGTATTGACATGTGAACTCGAAAAGAAATAAAACCAAGCTACTGCAGTGATTCCTATGATAATAAAAATCCAAGCAATCGCAGAAAGCGTTCTATTCATTCGTTTTTCTCCTTTTGTCTGTTGTTTTCCCATTTTTATAAGTTTCCTAAAATGTATTGTAATTGATAGTATTTTAATTGTTTGTTAATTTGCAATGAAATCAAATTCGATTGAGCTTCTAAATAAGCGTTATCCGCATCGATAAGTTCTGTAATCAAACTCAATTTGTTGACATATTTTGTTCTAACAATTCGATAATTTTCTTTGGCTTGACCAATTGCATCTTCCGCAATTTTTATTTTATCGATCGATTCTTCTAATCGTTTATTCGCTGCAAAAACATCATGTCGAATTTGTTCTTCTTTCTCTTCTATTTCTAATTTTGCAATTGAAATGTTACGATCTGCGATTTGCATTTTTTGTTTATTCTTGAAAAAATTACTCAATGGAATCGAAACATTTACACCAACAGAACCAAATCTGTACAAATATTCTTCTGGAGGAAAAAACATAAAGTTTGGATAATTATATCCATATTCCGCACCAGCAGTTATTTTTGGTAATGTATTGGATTTGGTAATTTTCTTATCAATTTCTTTCAAATTCAAATCATCTTTCGCAATTTTCAAACTTTCACTTTGATCCATTGCTTCCAAAATCATTTCATCAACTAACCCCAAATGCTCTTCATTTGTAAACAAATCATAAGTATCAATATGCATTTCTTGATTTTCTGGTAAAGCCAAAATTGTTTTGATTTGATGTTCGATAATCGAAATTTCATTCGCCAATTCTGTAAAAGAAATTTTATGATTTGACAATTGCAATTCTGTTCTCAAAACTTCATTATACGTTACCAACCCATTTTTTTTCAAGGATTCTGTTTGTTTTATCACAACCGAATCTTCTCTCATTTTATCCAAAATCAACTTTTGTTGCTCTTGTAAATGCAACGCTTGTAAATAAGCTGTGATAATTTGCATTCTCAATTCTCGCTCATCTTTTCGAACTTGCAGTTTCGAAATATTAGTTTCTATTTCAGATTTTTTCTCATCATTTTTTAATTTACCACCTAAATAAATTGGGATTTCTGCCGAAAGTGTAAAATCGTATTTCACTCGAGGAACAGCATATTTTGTAGAAGGTTTTAAAAAACCGTCTTCATATTGGCGTAAATTACTCAAAACATGAAAACCAGTATGAAAGTCTACATCTGGCAATTTCTCATTTTTAAGATCTTTCTCTTTTAATTCAGCAATATTAGTTTTTAAAGCGCTAATTTGTAATTTTTTATTATTTTGAAGTCCAATTTCAATTGCTTTGCTTAATTTCAGTTGGTTATAGTCTATTTCATTTTGAGCATAACTCAACCCACTCAGCATTAACAACAATGTAAGCAACTGATATTTAACGAATTTAAATATCATTTTGTATTATTTATAAGTCTGTTATTGATTTTTAGTGATGCAAAGTTACATTCAAAACACCTTTACCCTCTTGATAAAAAAAGAAAATAATTTGCTCATTTACGCCAAAATAAAGTAATTTGCAAAAGCAAAATATTTCACTTTATAAAAGTATAAAACAATGTTGTTTGATCAGTTTTTTTTTAACGAAGTTGACAAATCTAAAGTCCATTTTTACATACAACATGCACATTTAGATACGATAGGAACGCGCGTACATGAACACAAAAAAGCACAATTATTATATGCAGAAGGCGGAATTGTACATGTTTTTGTAAACGACAAACATTGGTATTTGCCTGCGCGTTGTTTTATGTGGATTCCTGCAAATACGCCACATTCTATCTTAACGAATAGTAAAACAGGCGATTTGTATAACTTTTATTTCAAGACCGAAAAAGAAGAAAACGATTTTTATTCGATTACAAATATTTATTACACGAATGAGTTGTTAAGGGAAATGATTTTGTACACCAAAAATTGGAGTGGATCAATTTCGGAAAAAGATCCTGCAAAATATGATTTTGTAAAAGCCATACGATCTATTTTGCCCGAAATGGAATCGAACAAATTGCCCGCTTTTATTCAGCATCCATTTCCAAAAGATCAGAAACTGATCGATATTGCTCGATTTCTGATGAAAAATATCGAGAAAAACTATACAATAGATGAAGTTGCGCAACAATTTGGTTTGAGCACGCGAACATTATCTCGAAAATTCAAAGATAATATGGGAATTAATTATGTTCGATTTTTACGCGCATTACGTATCACAAAATCATTGGAATTGATTGCTGAAAATAAATACAATATGTACGAAATCGCAATGTTAGTTGGTTATAATTCGTTGTCATCTTTCAGTAATATTTTTCAGAAAGTTTCAGGAATTCGACCAACAGAATATGCGCAATTATTACACACAAAAAAACAATAACTTAAGATAAAAACTATGATTATTAAAGCTTTTGCCGGAAGTAACAGCTCTACTTCTATCAATAAACAACTCGTAACTTATGCTTCTTCTTTATTAAACAAAGATCAAATTGAGATTTTAGATTTAGATGACTTTGATATTCCTACTTTTGATATTGATATAGAAAAAGAACAAGGTTTTTCTGATGAAGTAAAACGATTTTATCAAAAACTTGTTGATTCTGATATTTTACTTATTTCATTAGCAGAACATAATGCTTGCATTACAGCAGTTTTTAAAAGCTATATGGATTGGTGCTCAAGAATTAATTATAAATTTCTTGAAGGAAAAAAGGTCTTCGTTATGAGTACATCTCCTGGTGGTTATGGAGCTAAAAACTCTTTAGAAATAGGTTCTAAATTAATTACAAAATTGGGAGGTGACATTTTAGTCGATTTCTCTTTGCCTAAATTCAACGAAAATTTTGCAGAAGATAAAATCACTAATGAAGAATTAAACAGAGAATTGATTCTTAAAATTGATGAATTTAGAAAAAAAATATAAGTTTTTATCTTTTCCTAACATAGGTCAATAAAATTTATGGTTGCTTGCAATAACTTTGCTTCATCAAAAATGAAAATACTCAATAAGAATATGAAAATTTTAGCTTTCGCTGGTAGTAACAGCAAAAAATCAATCAATAAAGAATTATTAAATTATACTTTAAATCAAATCGAAAATGCAGAAATCGATTTAGTTGACATCAATGATTTCGAGATGCCTATCTATTCTATTGACCGTCAATTAGAAAATGGATTTCCACAAGAAGCGCAGGATTTTTACAATAAAATCAAAGATGCAGAAGGTGTTGTAATTTCTTTGGCAGAACATAATGGAAACTTTTCTGTTGCATTAAAAAATATTTTGGATTGGGTTTCTCGTATCGAAATGCCATATTTGAAAGATAAAAAATTGTTGTTATTAAGTACATCTCCAGGTGCTTATGGTGGAGGAAATGTAATGGAAGTTGCAACAAAATATTTTGGAATGTTTGCAAGCGGAGAAATTGTAGCAAGCACAACTTTCCCATCTTTCAACGATAATTTCCAAAATAACGAAATTGTAAATGAAGAATTAAAAAATAAAGTATTAGCGCAAGTTAGTATCTTTCAAGAAGCTTTAACTATTGTTGAAGCTTAATTGAAAATGTATGTATTAAAAAAAGGTCTTTCGTTCGAAAGACCTTTTTTTTGTTATCAATTTAATTTACATTTATCTCGTAAGTGATATCAATTCCTCCATTTGCAAGCATATCATGTACACTACAATACTTCTTAACCGCTAATTCAGCAGCCTTATTTGCTTTATCTAAATCAATATTTCCTTTTAAGAAAAATTTGATATGAATATTTGTAAAAATATTTGGAATTTCATCTCGACGCTGACCTTCAACCTCAACTTTAATATCTTCAATTTCTTGGCGTTGTTTCTTCAAAATTTCATTCAAATCAAAAACACTACAACTTCCCAAAGCAATCAAAACCAACTCCATTGGGCGAACTCCTTTTCCTTCTCCTCCAATCGATTCAGGTCCATCAATATTTACTTTTACCGAAGAACTTGACGCAGTCGCTTCATAGTGAGAAGCCTGATTTACTCTATTTAATTCAATTTTCATCTTATTTCTTTTAAAGTATAAAAATAATCATTCTCTAAAGATTTATTCTAATATTTGATTGAATAATGATTTTCTGAATAAATTTAGCTAAATTTAAATTCAATTATAGAAATTTTTGAAGTAGATCGAAGCACAAAATAGCAACAAAGGCTGTCTCACGACAGCCTTTATATTTTTTAATCACTTTATAATTTAAACAGTATGATATTTAAAACTTTGTTCGTTTTTAATTGTTTTCACTGATTCGTAAATCAACTCGATGACATTTTTTACATCAGCTTGATGAACCATTTCTACAGTTGTGTGCATATAACGCAAAGGCAACGAAATTAAAGCTGAAGGTACACCACCATTACTATATGCAAAAGCGTCTGTATCCGTTCCTGTTACACGAGAACTTGCAGCACGCTGAAAAGGAATATTGTTTTTCTCAGCTGCATCAATAATTAATTCGCGTACATTATTTTGCACAGCAGGCGCATAATAAACAACTGGGCCATCACCACATTTTTGCTCACCTTCTTTCGATTTTGTAATCATTGGTGTCGTTGTATCATGTGTAACATCAGTAATAATCGCAACATTTGGTTTGATTGTTTGCGTAATCATTTCCGCGCCACGCAACCCTACTTCTTCCTGAACCGCATTTACAACGTATAAACCAAAATCTAATTGATCTTTATTTTCTGCCAATTTACGCGCAACCTCAGCAATCATAAACCCTCCCATTCTATTGTCTATTGCACGACAAACAAAATAACGATCGTTCAATGTAAAAAATTCATCAGGATAAGTAATCACACAACCAACGTGAATTCCAAGTTCAAGAACTTCTTCTTTCGATGTACAACCTGTATCAATCCAAATTTTATCTGGAGTTGGCGCTTCATCTTTTCCTGCTTGACGCAAATGAATTGCTGGCCAACCAAAAACTCCTTTTACAATTCCTTTTTTGGTATGAATATTAACCACTTTAGAAGGTGCTATCATATGATCTGATCCTCCATTACGAATCACATAAATCAATCCATCATCAGAAATATAATTCACAAACCAAGAAATCTCATCAGCATGGGCTTCAATCACAACTTTATACTTCGCTTCAGGATTTATTATACCATAAGCAGAACCGTAATTATCTGTTTTTACTTCATCTACATATGGTTTGATATAATCCATCCAAACTTTTTGTCCTTCACTTTCAAAACCTGTAGGTGAAGCTGTATTTAAATATTTTGTCAAAAAATCCAAAGATTGTTGATCAAACAAATTATTTGTACTCATTTTAGTTTATTTATCTAACAAATGTACTAATTTTAGGAACAATTTTTGAACTAATTCTGATATGAAATTTTATATCTATCATATAACTTTACTACTTACTTTTGTTGGATTATCTAATGTTAATGCTCAAATTTTTGGGTTAGATTTAGGTGGAAAAAATCCTGCACAAGAAATTAAAAATGATTCAATTAATTTAGATGAATTTGCGTTTAATCCTTTAGACACAATACATCTTAATGAAATGAATAGTTATTCGGTTCATTTAAAAACTGATTTAGAAAAAAAATATTATTTATGGCTAAGAAAGCGTGTTCGCGATGTTTGGCCGTATGTAAGAACTGCTGTTAGAGAATATAATTATGTATCAGACACCATTCAAACAATGGATAAAAGACGAGACAAAAAACGTTTTATTAAATCTCGCCAAAAGGATTTGGCTGATCAATTTGAGAATCAATTAAAAAATATGTCAAGTTCTCGTGGACAAATTCTTACTAAATTAATCTATAAAGAAACAAATAAAACAACATACGATATTATAAAAGAATTACGTGGCGGATTGAATGCTTTTCTTTATCAAGCAGCAAGTGGCGCGTTTAATATTGATCTAAAACAAACTTATGATCCGAAGCGAACACGAGAAGATTTGTATATTGCGGTTATTCTTCAACGAGATTTTGCAGACGGAACGTTAAAACCTGTCGACGAAGATTAATTTATCTTTCATACTACCAATTATAATAATATTCTGATTTTTTATTATATTTGATTTAATAAAGGGAAAAACGTGGGAAACAATATAAAAAGAATTGGTGTATTAACCTCTGGAGGTGATGCGCCTGGAATGAATGCGGCCTTACGTGCCGTTGTAAGAGCATGTAAGTACTACGATATCAAATCAGTAGGGATTCGTCAAGGTTACGAAGGTTTGATTAACAATGATATGATTGAACTTGGACCTCGTTCAGTGAAAAATATTATCAATCAAGGTGGTACAATTCTTAAAACTGCTCGTTCTTTAGAATTCAAAACTACAGAAGGTCGTCAAAAAGCATACAATCATCTAAAACAAAATAACATTGATGCTTTAGTTGTAATTGGTGGAGATGGTTCTTTTACTGGAGCAAATATCTTTCATCAAGAGTTTGGTGTTCCATTTATTGGAATTCCAGGAACAATTGACAATGATATTTTCGGAACAGATTTTACAATTGGGTACGATACAGCTTTGAATACTGTAATTGATGCAATTGATAAATTAAGAGATACTGCTACATCACATGATCGTGTATTTTTTGTGGAAGTAATGGGACGCGATGCAGGTTTTATTGCTTTAAATAGTGGAATTGCTTCAGGTGCACAAGATATTTTGATTCCAGAACAACGTGATAGTATCGAAGAATTATGTTCTTCTTTAGAACGTTCAGAAAAATCTGGAAAAAAATCAAGCATCGTTGTAGTTGCAGAGGGTGAAAAATTAGGTGGAGTTTTTGAATTAGCAAAACAAGTACAAAATCGTCATCCAGAATATGATATTCGTGTAACAGTTTTAGGACACATACAGCGTGGTGGTTCTCCATCTTGTCACGATCGTGTTTTAGCAAGTCGTTTAGGAATTGCTGCTGTCGAAGGTTTACTAGAAGGTAAAACAAATCTTATGGCTGGTATTCGCTCTAATAAAGTTGTATTTACAGCGATAGATGAAGCCATCAAAAAACACAATGAGATTGACGAAGAGTTAATCAAAGTAGCTAATATTTTAGCGATTTAAACATTTAATATAAAGGGAAATTATATATACTATGTCAAAAATTAAAATTGGAATCAACGGATTCGGAAGAATTGGTAGCCTTGTTTTCGGGGTTGCTATTGAGAGAAACGATATTGAAATCGTAGGTATTAACGATTTAGTAGACGTTGATTATTTAGCTTATATGCTAAAGTATGATTCAGTTCACGGAAAATTTAACGGAGAAGTTAAAGTAGAAAACGGAAACTTAATTGTTAATGGACAAACAATTCGCGTTACAGCTGAAAGAGACCCAGCGAACTTGAAATGGGACGAAGTTGGAGCTGATATCGTAATCGAAGCAACAGGTTTATTCTTAACAAAAGAAACTGCAGGAAAACACATTGAAGCTGGAGCAAAAAAAGTTGTTTTAACAGGTCCTTCTAAAGATGATACCCCTATGTTTGTAATGGGTGTTAACCACGAATCTGTAACAGCAGAAGACACAATCGTTTCTAATGCTTCTTGTACAACAAACTGTTTAGCACCATTAGCAAAAGTAATTCACGAAAATTTCGGAATTGTGGAAGCTTTAATGACAACAGTTCACGCAACTACTGCAACTCAGAAAACAGTTGACGGACCATCAATGAAAGATTGGAGAGGTGGACGTAGTGCAATGGTAAACATCATTCCTTCATCTACTGGAGCTGCGAAAGCAGTTGGAAAAGTAATTCCAGAATTGAACGGAAAATTAACAGGAATGTCTTTCCGTGTACCAACTGTTGATGTCTCTGTAGTTGATTTAACAGTTAAATTAGCAAAAGAAACAAACTACGACGAAATCAAAAAAGTAATGTGCGAAGCTGCTGAAGGAGATTTGAAAGGAATTGTAGGATACACAGAAGATGCTGTTGTTTCTCAAGATTTCGTAGGTGATACAAGAACATCTATTTTCGATGCAGAAGCTGGTATCATGCTAAACCCTACTTTCGTTAAGTTAGTTGCTTGGTATGACAACGAAATTGGTTACTCTAACAAAGTAGTTGATTTAGTTCAGCACATCGCAAAGATTTAATTCTTAATTAATAATTAACAAAAAGGCTGTTCTCAATAAATGAATGGCCTTTTTTGGTTTAGACTTCTAAAATTTTAAGAAAATTTTATTCTTTTTTAAGACTTTTTATGACACTGTACCAAAAACTGTGTAAGTATAAAATTCTGCTTGGGTTAAAATCGAGCAGAATTTTTTTTATACATTTAATATTTACATATTTATGGAAACAAAAGACCTATTTCCGGATGATTTTTTCAAACAGTTTAAAACTGGCGATGAACTCCAAAACTTTCTCAAAGACTTACAAAAGCGAGGAATTGAAAAAATGTTAGAAGGTGAGTTAGATGCTCACCTGGATTACGATAAGCATGATTTACGCAAGCAAGAAAATGCGCGTAATGGTTATTCTAGTAAAAAGATAAAAACGAGTTATGGCGAAGAAGAAATAAAGGTTCCTAGAGATCGTGATGCTAGTTTTAATCCGATGCTGATACCTAAACGAAAAAGCATGGTTGAAGGCTTAGAAAACGTCATTGTGTCGCTTTACGCCAAGGGAATGTCCGTTTCTGATATTGAAGAACAGATCAGAGAAGTCTACAATTTTGACGTTTCTCAATCGACCATTTCACGTATAACTGATGCTATAACTTCTGATATCGTAGCTTGGCAAAATCGCCCATTAGAACCTGTTTATCTAATCGTTTGGATGGACGGAATTGTTTTTAAGGTTAGAGAAGGTTCCAAAGTAATTAATAAAACCATTTATATCGCAGTAGGCTTAAAACGCGATGGACGCAAAGAAGTTTTAGGATTATGGTTAGGTAAAAATGAGTCATCATCCTTTTGGATGAGTGTTTTAACCGATATGAAGGCTAGAGGAACTGAAGATATCTTGATTACAGCAACCGATAACTTAAATGGTTTTACCGATACCATACGTACCGTTTTTCCTGAATCTAAAACACAAATATGTGTAGTACATCAGATTCGAAATGCTTGTAAATACGTTGTTTGGAAAGATAAGAAACAGTTTACTGCTGATATGAAAGAAATCTACAACGCGCCAACTAAACAGGCTGCTGAAGCTGCTTTAAATGATTTTGCTTCTAAGTGGGAACATAAATATTCTTATGCCATCCAAAGCTGGAAAAACAACTGGGAAGACCTTACGGTTTTCTTTGAATTCCCCGTAGATATTAGGAAAATCATATACACCACCAATCTAATTGAGAATCTAAACGGTAAAATAAGGAAGTACACTAAAAATAAATTATCCTTCCCTACAGATGAAGCTGTTATGAAATCCGTATATTTGGCTGTGAGAGAAGCAACTAAAAAATGGTCAATACCAGTAAGAAACTGGGGAGTTATTATTGATCAATTTTTAATCCTATATCAAGAAAGGGTTAGACTCTAAAAAGTAGAACCTAACCCAAGCTTAATTTTTGAACTTACACACTTTAAGAGACAGTCCTCTTTTTATGTTAATTCACTTGTTTTGATTCAAACTTTGACTATATTTGAATCACTTATAAAAAAACAAGAAGCCTATAGATAAAAAAATCTACTTACTAAACCAAATTATCTACCTTATGAATTACGAAGAAGACTCATTGCTAATCAAAGACTATGTTGATGGTAATGAATATGCTTTAGAAATTTTAATTGAGAAGTATAAAAGTAGAATCTATAGTTTCATTTTCTCAAAAGTTTTAGACAAAGATATCACTGAAGATATTTTCCAAGATACTTTCATAAAAGTTATTCTTACACTAAAAAGTGGCGGATATAATGAAGAAGGAAAATTTTTACCTTGGCTAATGCGTATTGCGCATAATTTAACTATTGATTATTTTCGAAATATTAAGAAAATGCCTGCTGTTAGAGAAACTATAGGTAAATATGATGACGAATATAATATTTTCGATTTTATTGGAAATTCTGACGAATGTTCCGAAACCAAAATCATTAAAAAGCAAATTGAAAATGATTTAAGATACCTTGTTACTTTATTACCAAGTGATCAAAGAGAAGTCTTAGAACTGAGAATCTTCAAAGAATTAAGTTTCAAAGAAATTGCGGAAGAAACAAATGTTAGTATTAATACAGCATTAGGAAGAATGCGCTATGCAATTATCAACTTAAGAAAAGTTATCGAAAATAATAACATTATTTTAACAATCGATTAAAAAATAAACTTATCTATTTAACGTTTTTAAAGTAAATAAGTTTTTATGATTGAATTTTACTCAGAAAAATTTGAACCAAAACAATCAACGATTGAAAAATTATTAATGTTTTCAAAATCAATTTCAGCATTGAAATTAAATAACGTGAAGGAAATAATAATCCTAAATTTAAATTAATCGAACACTGCTTTTATCAAATAAAAAATCCTGAAAATATTAAACATTTCAGGATTTTTTTATGCAAATAAATTAATCTTTTCTGAAAATCATAACTCAATTTATAACTATATTGCATCCTATACCACATCAAAAAAATTTTAGTATGACCCTACAAGAATTTAAAAATAGTTTAGATTTACCTTTAATCACTTCACCTATGTTTCTTGTTTCTCGAACTGAATTAGTTGTAGAAGCATGTAAAAATGGTGTATGTGGAACTTTCCCTTCTTTGAATGGAAGAACAGCCGAAGATTTCGAACAAATGTTAATTGATATCACTTCTCAATTAAAACAATTTGAAGATGAAACAGGTAAAAAAGCAGCTCCATTTGGAGTGAATTTAATCGTTAACAAAACAAACCCTCGTCTCGAAGGTGATTTAGCTTTATGTGCAAAATATAGAGTACCGCTTATTATTACGTCGCTTGGTGCTGTAAAACAAGTTGTAGATGCAGTTCATAGTTATGGAGGTTTGGTTTTTCATGATGTGATCAAAAAACGTCATGCGGAAAAAGCTGCTGAAGCTGGTGTAGATGGAATTATTGCTGTAGCTTCTGGTGCTGGTGGACATGCTGGTACGGCTAATCCTTTTGCTTTGATTGATGATATTCGCACTTTTTACGATGGTTGTTTAATTTTAGCAGGTGCGATGAACAACGGAAACGATATCTTAGCAGCTGAAAATATGGGTGCTGATTTTGCATACATCGGAACTCGTTTTATCGCGACAAAAGAAGCCTCTGCGAATCAAGATTATAAAACAATGTTAGTCGATTCTACTTTCGAAGATGTGATTTATACAGATGGAATTTCTGGTGTAAATGCAAATTTCTTGAAACCAAGTATTATACATTCTGGAATTGATTTAGACGAAAAGAAAGAAGAAGATTTTTCGAAATTAATTGGAGGCGATGGACATAAAGCATGGAAAGACATTTGGTCTGCTGGACACGGAGTTTCTGGAATTCATGATATTATTTCAACCGAAGAATTAGTCTATCGAATGAAAAATGAATATAAATGTGCATTAGAACAAAATGTGCAGAAATTAAATAATTTGAAATTTTAAATTTAATAATGAAAACTACTCAAGAACTCATCGAATTAATTTCTCTCAAAAAATTAGAAGAAAATTTATTCGAAGGGAAAAGTTCTTTTATGGGAAGTCCAAATGTTTTTGGAGGACAAGTTGTAAGCCAAGCTTTGCATGCTGCGTATCAAACTGTCCCTTCAGATCGTTTTTGCCATTCCCTTCACTCCTACTTTATTTTACCTGGACATTTAGAAAAACCTATCTATTTTGAAGTAGCAAATCTTCGTGATGGAGGAAGTTTTAGTACACGTGTTGTCACAGCAAAGCAAGACAGTGTGCCTATTTTTGTAATGGCTTGTTCCTTTCAGTTGAAGCAAGAAGGTTACGAGCATCAAGAAAAAATGCCTGTTGTAACGCCTCCTGAAGAATTAATGAGCTGGAATGATGTAGCAGAACAATTTGGTTCAGTTTTACCAAAATCAATTATGCGATTTGTCTTAGCAGAGCGTCCGTTAGATTTTAAACCTGTTGAATTTGTGAATCCTTTTGAGAAAAAAGATTATCCTAATTTTAGTAATGTTTGGTTAACTTTTAATGATGTTCCAGAGGATTTACCTTTACCAATTATTCAGCAATTAATTGCGTATAGCTCTGATTACAATTTATTATCAACAGCAATAAAACCTCATGCTTCTAAAGCTCACTTTGGAAACACACAAATGGCCAGCTTAGATCATTCAATTTGGTTTCACCGAGAACCAAATTTGCATGATTGGATATTAGTTAATGTTGAATCTCCAAGTGCAAATGATACAAGAGGTTTTACACGAGGAAATTTATTCAATCGTTCTGGTGAACTAATTTGTAGCGTTGCGCAAGAAGGTCTAATAAGACCAATAGTGAAAGAGAAGGAATAATTTATATTTCAAAAAGTCTTGTAAAAAAATTACAAGACTTTTTCTATTTTATAAACTTAACTTCTAGTTAATCTTATTCTAAATATTTTTGAATTAATATTTACTTAAAAAGAAAAACTTGAAATACTAATATATAACAAAAAAAAAGAGCTAATAATTTAGCTCTTTTATATATTCAATTCTTCACTCTTTCACAATTCTTCCGCCAATAACTGATCACCTTTTTTTCTAACACTTTTATATGCTCTATAACACACATATAAAATAATCAGTACAAAAATAAACGCCAAAGGAGCCAATACAATTGCCGTAATACTTAATACAATAGAACTAAACGTTTCACCTGTATTAACCAAAAAATTTCCAGCTCCCGCAGTTGTGGTGGTCGAAACAGCTCTTGCAGCAGCAGTTGTACCGCTAATCGCAGCCGCAGTTCCTCCTCCTGCTATAATCGCCAAAGCCCAAGTTGCAACTTCGTTCATTTCTGGCATCGTAATTCCAACCGCTATTGTTCCTGCAATTCCAGCTAAGGGAACCGCAATCGTATCCAACAAATTATCAATAATTGGAATATAATAAGCTCCAATTTCCACTAACATCGCTACACCAAGTGTTATAAGAGCTGGTGTACTCCCAACCCACATCCAATTTTCGTCGAGATTAATAAAACTTCCTGCAAATTTGACAGCTAAACTCAATATAAATAAGGGAAGAAAAATCCGAAAACCAGCAGCGGCGGCTAATCCTATTCCGAGAAATAACGAAAAAATAGTAGACATTGAGATTAAATCGTTCATAGTTTAGTATTTTATAATAGTTCTGATCTTATAAATATAATGATAAAAAAGATAAAGTTTTTATATTTTTTTCTTTCCTTTGCATCCGATTAAGAGAAACCAAGTACTGCAAAGTACTTTTTTTGTATAAATAAACCTAAATGTTTGAGTTACATCTAAATAATCGAATAATAAATCAATCATTTTTTAAATGCATCGATAATTATTTCTTTTCTCAAAATCAATCAACCAAAACTTCTTCACGACAACATTTAAAATTTTGCAAGAATCGATTTCTTTTTATTTTAATTTCTGATAGGAAAATTTTATCTTTAAGGAAATTTTACGAGAACTCTTGCAATGGAAACATCAAACGAAATTAAAAAAAATAATAAAACAAAAATGCTAGTAATAGGAATTGCAGGAGGAACAGGTTCGGGAAAAACAACTGTTGTAAATAATATTTTAAGAGATCTTAACGCGGAAAGCGTTATCGTTATTTCTCAAGATAATTATTATAAAGATCATCCTGAATTATCTTTTGATGAACGTTCTAAGATCAATTTTGATCACCCAAGATCAATTGATTTCGAATTACTAAAAGAACATGTCGCTTTATTGAAAAATGGCGTATCAATAGAACAACCTGTCTATTCGTTTATTACGCATAGTCGCAAGGAAGAAACGATTTTAACACATCCACAATCGGTTATTATTGTAGAAGGAATTTTGGTATTGACTGACCCAGATTTACGCGATTTATTTGATGTAAAAATCTTTGTTCATGCAGATTCTGACGAACGTTTAATTCGTCGCGTACGCCGTGATATACAAGAACGTGGGCGCGATTTAGACGAAGTTTTAACACGTTATCAAAAAACGTTAAAACCTATGCATCAGCAATTTATAGAACCATCTAAAAACTATGCAGACATTATTATTCCGAATATGAAAAAGAAAAATTCTGTCGCAATCAAAGTTTTATCAACTGTAATTAAAGAAAAACTCAACTCGAAAACTACTGTATAATGAAAGAAAAATCGGAAGAAATCTTTGACAAAGAACTTACACCAGAAGTACCGAAAAGAAAAATTAAGGATACACGTGTATTCAAATTTGTTTGGAATCGTTACTTTGTTCTAACGGTTGCGTTTGCTGTTTGGATGATTTTTTTCGACCAAAATTCTTTTTTCGTACATCGCGAGTTGGATAAACAAATCAAATTATTAGAAGTTGATCAACAATATTACCAAGAACACTTGGATACTGAGTCTGAAAAATTAAATCAACTAAATAGTAATCCTGCTGAAATTGAAAGGATTGCAAGAGAAAAGCATTTCTTGAAAAAAGATGATGAAGATATTTTTATCATTCAGCAAGAAAAAGTTACGAAGCCGCAAAATAAAGAAAATGAGTAAGTTATTTGAAAATTTTGATTCTATTTCTGAAAAAGAATGGAAAAATAAAGTTCAAGTCGAGCTAAAAGGTTTAGAATATAATGAAACTTTGGTTTGGGGAACGAACGATCAAATAAATGTAAAACCATTATATACAAAGGATGATGTCGATTATTCGGCTGTACAACCATTACCAAAATCCTCAAAAGATTGGAAAATTATTTCGAAATATACTGGAAATAAAAACCAAGATTACAGCTTTTTGTATGGATATTTGATTAATCAAAATCAAATTGATTCATCGTTAGAACTTCCTAATTATCTAGATTTATTTATTAAATATAATGGAACTTCTGATTTAAAATCGCTTGAAAATCTTCCAAATCTGAAATATTTAGATTTAGATATTTATGGATATTTGGCACAGAATGGACTTTGGCAAAATGATTCAGAAAAAGCATCAAAAGAATTGGTGAAAGAAGCTTTGGCATTGAAAAATTTCGAAAAAGTAATTTCAATTCAAGGAGATGTTTATCAAAATGCTGGAGCAAATCATGTTCAACAAATTGCGATTACACTTGCACATGCAGTAGAATATTTAGAAAATTTTGGAGCTGATATTGCGGACAAAATTTATTTTAAATTTGCTGTTGGAAGTAATTATTTCTTCGAAGTTGCGAAATTAAGAGCATTTCGCTTTTTATGGAAAATGATTTTGGAGCAATATAATAAAGAAAGTGAAGCATTTATTTTCACTTCAACATCCGATCGCAATAAATCTAAATTAGATATTTACAACAACGTTATTCGCTCTACAATAGAAGCTTCTTCGGCTATCTTCGGATCAAGTGACGCTATTTTTGTTGGATCATATGATGAAGTTAATAAAGAGTCTGATTTTGGATTAGAATTAGCCGCAAAACAACAATTATTGTTACAAAAAGAATCTTATTTGAATCAATTTACTGATCCTGCTGCTGGTTCTTTCTACATTGAAAGTTTGACAAATCAAATGGCTGAAAATGCGTTAGAATTGTTTAAAACAATACAAAATGTAGGAGGTTTTGTAAATGCTTTACAAAATGAAACTATTCAAGATTTTATTTACACAAGCGCGAAAAAAGAGCAAAAAGATTTCGATGAGCAAACCATTAAATTAATTGGTGTAAACAAATTTAGAAACCCTGCAGATGTGATTGAGAAATCGCCAAAAGAAAAAGTGGTAAAACAAGCACTTTTTGTTCCGATTGTTCCAACTCGTTTGGCAGAAAAAGAGGAAAAAAAATAGTTTTTACATGAATTGGATGCCAATTTCATTAAAAGAACTTAATAATATAATCGAAACTTCAGTAGCTGTGATGGATACTGAAGTTTTGTGTTTAATAAAATAATATTTTACGTCAAAAAATAACATTTTGAATCCAACTATTTTAACAAAAGAATTTCAAGATTATCTGAAAATAATCGAACATGAAGACATCAAATCTATAGGTTTGAAAAAATCGTTGTTTGAAGAAATTTCTTCTGCTGAAATTGCACAACAATTGAAAGGAATTCAAGTTTCAAAACATAAATTTCCAACACTTTATTCGACAGAAAATATTTATTTTCCGCCTTCAATTAATTTGGAACAAGCAAGTTCAGAAGCCACAGCAAATTATAAATCAACTTTAGTTAAAGGAAAAAATTTGATTGATTTAACCGCAGGTTTTGGAATTGATACCATGGCTTTTGCAAAGAATTTTGACAAAGTATATCACATCGAACAAAATCCTGAATTGAGTGAGATTGTACAACATAATGCTAAAATTTTAGCGCCAAATTTAGAAACCTATACAGGAACTTTTCAGTCTTTTTTTGAAGAAAATCCTACATTAAAATTTGATGTTATTTATCTCGATCCAGCAAGAAGAAATTCGAGCGGAAGAAAATTTATTTTGGAAGATTTAGAGCCAAATATTTTAGAATGGATTCCAACTTTTTCCGAAAAAACAGAGAAAATTATCATCAAGCTTTCGCCTTTATTAGACATCACTTCTACCCTACAACAAATTGATTCAATTTTTGAAATACACATTGTTGCATTAAAAAATGAAGTGAAAGATTTTCTAATCATTTTAGATAAAAATTCTTCAACAAAAAACCCTTTGATAAAAGCTGTTAATTTAGAAAATAATCAATCCGAATTTTCTTTTCATTTTGAAGAAGAATATAGTGCGAATGCAAGTTTTGGAGGAATTCAACGTTATATTTACGAACCAAATGTTGCGATTCTAAAAACTGGTGCTTTCAAATTATTGAGCGAAAAATTCAATCTTCATAAACTTCATCAGAATACTCATTTGTATACTTCGAATGAACTTTTAGAGAATTTTCCTGGAAAAATTTACTTGATTGAAGAAGAAATTAAAAATCAAAAAAAAGAAATTCTAAAAACAAAAGCGAATTTATTAGTCAAAAATTACAATCAGCCAATAGACGTTATCAAGAAAAAATTCAAAATTATTGATGGCGGTACAACAACTTTAATTTTTACTCAAAGCATTGATGGGTTTCATATTCTAAAAACTTCACGAGTTTAGTTGGGTTTCGAAAAAAGTTGTGTTAATTTTATACAACAATTTTCAACCTTAAAAAATTACACTTGAAAATCATCAATAAAATTGAAAACTTTATCTACGGAGAAGCGCTTTCAGATGGCTTAAAAACTTCCTTAGCGATTATCATTCCGCCTATCGTAGCCAGCTTGTTTGGCGATTTATATGCCGGTGTAACGATAAGTCTTGGTGCAGTTTTAGCACACATGACGGATACACCTGGTCCATTTAAAGAACGCCGAAACCTGATGTGGCTTTCCGTGCTCTTGATTTTCCTTGTTTCATATTTCACCAAAACGATTAACAGTTACCCAATATTTCTAGGTATTTGTTTAACACTTATCGTATTCTTTTCTAACATGTTAACCGTTTGGGGACAACGTACAAGTGCGCTTGGAATGGTCATTATGATGTCAATGGTAATGAATATGAATGATTTACGACATGAGTTAAGTCCTCTTCATATTGCACTTTTTGTGACTGCTGGAGCAGCTTGGTACACTATTTTTAGCCTAGCTATTAGTACCTTTCGTCCTTATCGTATGGCGCAGCAAAACTTAGCTGACACAATGATTCATATTTCTGAATACATTCGAATCAAGGCTTCTATGTTTGATAAAGATTCAAATTACGATGATATTATCAAAAAATTAATCGATGAACATGTTGTAATTAACGAAAAACAAAGTTTAGTTCGTGAATTAGTTTTTTCGAACAAAAAATTGGTAAAAGACCAGACACCAATTGGGCGTTCGATTGTGTTTATTTTCTCTGATTTGGTGGATATATTTGAGAATGTAACAGCAAATCAATACGATTATGTAAAAATTCGAGAAGTTTACGGTGATACAAAAGCAATGCGCAAAATCTATAATTTAATGAATAAATTAGCGCATGAGCTTAAAATGATTGCTTATCATATTAACTCGAACAAACGTCCTAAACAACCTACTTTTGACTTTGAAGTTGAGTTGAAAAAGATTGATGATGCCATCAAAGAATTATATGCAGAAGGACAAAAACCAATCGTTTTATCTAAAATTTATATCAATCTAAAGCAAATTGTTTATAAAATAGAGTTTATCCATAAATTTTTCTATGATGATTCATTCACTGAAAAAAAGAAAAATCCACTGGATCATGCCGAACATTTTGAACCTACAGTTGATTATTCTTTACGAAAATTAAAAGATCATCTGAATCTAAAATCTTCAATTTTTAGACATGCAATTCGTGCATCAATTGTAATGTTATTAGCTTATGGTGTCACGTTTATTATTCCGATGACTTACCATAGTTACTGGATTTTGATGACAGTTTTAGTGATTTTAAAACCTGGTTTTAGCGTAACAAAAAAGCGAAACTTTCAGCGTTTGAAAGGAACAATTGGCGGTGGATTAGTTGGGGTTTTAATATTATTGATTATTCCTCAACACAGTATCCGATTTGCTTTAATGCTTATTTTCATGTTGATGGCTTACACTTTTATTCGTCATAAATATGCAATTGGTACATTTTATTTAACCGCATATATTCTTATTTCGTTTAGTTTTTATTCGCAAAAAGATTCATTGTATATTATTCAAGAACGTTTTATTGACACACTTGTTGGAGGATTTATGGCGTTTATTTCGAGTTATTTGATTTTACCAACTTGGGAAAAAAATAATATGAACGAATATATTCAAAAAGCATTGATTGCAAATTATGAGTTTATTTATTTGGTTTTTAAAAAATTAGCAGACAACGAAGTTTCTACAACAGATTATAAATTAGCTAGAAAAGATGTTTTTATTGCAATGGCAAATATTAATTCAGTTTTTCAGCGTGTAATTTCTGAACCGAAAGGAAAACAAGAAAATGCTAACGTACTGAATAAATTCACCATTTTCAACCAGTCATTTGTCTCATATTCAGTTGGTTTAGTTAAAATTTTAAAGAAAAACAATTCTGTTATTTTAACTTCAGAACACATTCGATTGATGAAGAAAATTTTGCAATTATTGTTACAAAACATTCGGCTTTATGGCGAATATGAAACAGAAAATTTACCTAAAACAATAGAATTTGGAGAAAAAACTGTTGCATATACTGAAATTGAAACAGAGGCTTTGCAAAATGATTCTGAACTGATTGAAGATCTATTAGAGTATTTATACGAGATTGCTTACGATTTCACAAAAGTTGGTCACGTTTTTGTGAAAGAACAACCGTTAAAAGAATAATAAATGACAATCATTCAACTGTTTAAAAATCTACGTCCATTTGTAAAACCTTATCGTTCTTTGGTTGTCGCAACTTTGCTCCTAACCTTAGTTGGATCTTTTACGTCACAGGTAAACGCCCTTATTTTACAGTATACCGTAGATTCTATAAATGGTTTGGTTGAAGCTGGAAAAGGATTAAAAGAAGGTCTGAAAATCATTTCGTTTATTTCAATTGTTTTGATGACAAAAGAAATCTTGAATGCTTTTATCACATTTGGTCAAAAATATTATGGTGAAAAGCTTAGAATCTTAGTTTCACAAGATTTAGCACAAACCATTATCGAAAAGATTTTGACGTATAGAATGGCATTTTATACAAATCAAGATAATCAAGCAGGAAAACTTCAAACCCGTATTGACAGAGGAATTGAAAGTTTGACACGTTTAGTTCAAAACTTTTTTATCGATATTCTTCCACTTTTTGCCAATTCAATTGTTGCTTTAATTTTAATGTTCAATGCTAATTTTTATGTTGGATTGGTTGGACTTTGTATCGTTCCGATTTATTTCATTATCACGCAACAGCAAGCGAAAAAGCTGAGTGGTTGGCGACGAAACTTAAGAGGTTATCGTGAACAAAAATCACAAGGAATTATCAGCATAATTGATTCAATTACAGTAATTAAATCATTTAACCGAGAAGATATAGAAGGTAAAAAACAACTTGATTTGCAAAAAGAATTGACGAATAATCAAATGCAAACACGCAAAACAAGCTTCTTTTTTGATGGTTTAAAATCTTTTATCGAGCAGTTTGGCGTAGTGATTATCATTATTTTAACTTCGTATTTGGTTCTTGACGGACAAATGACAATTGGTGCAATTATGTTTCATATTTTGTTGTTTAACAACGTTTCTGCGCCTATTCGTCAACTGCATCGTATTTACGATGAAATGAATGATGCTATGATTTATTCCGAAAGTTTCTTTGGAATTTTGAAAGCAGACAATGAAAAAGAATCATCTGGGAATTATCTTCCAACAAATCTAAAAGGAAAATTCGAAATCCAAAATGTTGACTTTTCTTATCCAAATGGTTACAAAGCCTTGAAAAATATCAACATGACAATTCAACCCAATAAAATTACTGCTTTAGTTGGTTTGTCTGGTGCTGGAAAAAGTACAGTGATTAATTTGTTAGATAAATTTTATCAACCTGATTCTGGAAAAATTCTACTTGATGGAATTGATTTAGAAGAATATGACACGCAATTTTTACGTGATAATATTGGGTTGGTTTTACAAAAAAATCACATTTTTAATGGAACAATTGAAGAAAATATTCGTTATGGAAATGTAAACGCAACTTTCGGAGAAATAGAAGATGCTGCAAAACGCGCTTATATTCATGAACAAATTATGGACTTGCCAGAAGGTTATCAATCCAAAGCCTTATTGTTATCTGGCGGTCAACAACAACGCATCGCCATAGCACGTATGTTTCTCAAAAATCCACCAATTATTTTTCTAGACGAACCTACTGCAAGTTTGGATGCAATTGCGACAGAACAGATTAAAAATAGTTTGGATGCCATCAAAAAAGATCGAACAGTTATCATTATTTCGCATAGTATTTCTCAAATTATCGATGCCGATTATACATACGTGATGAAACAAGGCGAAGTTGTAGAACACGGGATTCATGAAGATGTCTACAAAATGAACGGCACTTATAAAGAGATTTTTGATGCGATGGCAAAAAGCTTAAACATTGAAAAAATTGCCAAAACTTTTGACGATGAAGAAGAAGAAAATTATTAGCAATAATTTTATTATAAAACATTATAAATCACTACCTTTAAAGAGGTAATAGGATAGTGTATGAAAAAATTAGTTTATTTTATTGTTGGGGTATTGTTTTTTACCCAATCTTGCGAGCAAAAAAAAGAAGCTCCAAAAGAATTAGCACTTAATACGGTAACTTACGAAAATGCTTTAGACGTTCCTGTAAACAAAGTTGGTGTTCTCATTAACATAGATTCTCTTGGTTTTTTTGATCATAATTCTCAAAATTTAGATCAAAACATTGATTCAAAATCAATTGAAAACCAGCTCAAACAAATAAATTCTAAATTTGATATTGTAAAAGTAATTCGTGATAAATCTGAAAAAATATTAAACGACAACAAGTACACTTATCAAATGATTGATAGATTTGATAAAAATTTAGTTCCGAATGAATTAATCACAAAGGAAAATGTAAATCAAGTTAAATTTAATGATTTAAAAAAAGCGATTAATCAAGATGATTTAGTTTTGATTAATGTAAAATCGGGTCTTGATTATGATCCTGCCAACAAACAGAAATACATCGCAAAAACATATGTCTATATTAATATTTTAGACCTTAAAAATAATGCTTTAAAATATAGCGAAACAATTGGTGGAACTAAATATATAGACGAAACAATCAATAAAAGTACGACGGATTATTTAGAGAAAATGATGAAAGAATCATTAAACGAAACGTTGGATATTATTGATAATAAATATTAAATACATTGAACTATGCGCCATTTTTTTGGCAACTTTTGGAAGTCCTGAACCCTTAAAAAGTTTCAGGATTTTTATTTTTAATGACATTCTAATATTGACTTTTATTCATGGTATATTTTTTGTTAATTTTATGCTAAAATTATAGGATGCCTATTATACGATATTTATCTTTTATTCCATTATTGACTTCTATTTCGGGATTTGCACAACAATTGATTGATCCGCAACTTCGATTGCCTGTTGAAAAAGCGATTGAGTCGAGTTACGAATTAAAAAATAAACAATTGGAAGTCGAGAAAAACAATTACCAATATAACGAAGTAAAAGGTAAACAACAACCAAGTTTATCTGCAATTGCGCTGGGTGGTTATCTAAACTCGAACGGAATTATCGATATTCCAACCAAATCAATCGATATTTTGTCCACAGAATTGTTTTCGGGTAATCAAAAATTCAATACCTCTGCAGGATTATTTACTGTTGGAGTTAACGCCACTCAAATTATATTTTCGGGATTACAAATTCCAAATGCGTTGAATGCTATTCAGGAAAAAAGTACTGCTTTAGATTATTTGAAAGAAGCCGAAAAAGAAACTATAACCAAAGATATTTTACAAACTTATGATCAATTGATGTTATTGGTCAAAGTAGAAGAATTAATTTCAAATTCTGCAAAACGATTGGATAAAGAACATCTTAAAGTGCAGAAAGCAATTCAAAATGGTTTAGCTATTCCATACGATCGGGAAAAAATAAAATTAGCAATTCTAGAGTTAGAAGCCCGACAAGTAGAATTGAACGGTAATCGACAATTGCTATACAAAAAATTAGAAATGTTGACGCATCTATCTGAACAAGATCTTCAACAAATTCAATACGAACTTACACCTATTGACATTCTTGCTTCAAGCTATACTTTAGAAAATAAAAAAGAGTTGAAAGCACTTGAACACTCTGTGAAAGCTTACGAATTTTTATATCAAAAAGAAAAAGGTTCGCACTTACCACAAGTTTTTGCATTCGCGAACACCAATTATACGTCAATTTTTGGAAGTCGTTTCAAATTAAAAGATGTTGATATATTAGGTGATGTTAATTTGAAAATAAACCAATTTTCGATGTTTCCTAATATTTTGATTGGTATTGGCGCAAAGTGGGAATTGTTGGATGGCGGACAACACAAAAATAAATTAGTACAAGCGAAAACTGACATTTTAATAAATGAAAACAAGTTGAAAGATTCCCAAGAAAAACTGAATTTATTATTAAGTAAAAACAAAATTGATTACGAAACTTCTACTGAAAAATTGAAAGTAAATAATCAACAAAATACCATTGCAACAAATAATTTAGAAATTGCTTCAAGACGATTTCAAGAAGGATTAATAGATGTAACCGAGCGTTTGGCTGCTGAAAATGATTATTACAAAGCCAATCTAGGTTATTATGCTCAAATCTTAGATCAACGCTCTAAAACCTACGAATTACTTCAAACATCTGGAGAATTATTTAATCAATTATCAAATTAGAATCATGAAAAATACATTATCCTATATTTTTGCTTTAAGCGGATTAATTCTTTTTACAAATTGTAAATCATCTAACAAAGAAAATAAAAAAGAAGAGCAAACTATTTTTCAAGGTAAAATTGAGCGCGATCAAATTAGTGTTGTAACAAAAATCCCAGGAAAAATAGATCAAATATTAGTTCACGAAGGCGATGAAGTAAAAAAAGGACAAACGCTTTTTGTTTTACAATTACCAGAAGTTGACGCGAAGAAAAGTCAAGCTGAAGGCGCAGTAAATTCTGCCGAAGCTCAATATGAAATGGCTAAAAAAGGTGCAACAGATAATCAATTGAAACAATTGCGTGCAAAAGTTGCTGGCTTGAAAGAACAATTAGATTATGCAGAAAAATCAAATCATAGATTAAAAAATATGCTTCGAGATAGTCTTGTTCCGCAACAAAGTTATGATGAAGTTTATGCTAAATATCAAGGTGCTAAAAATCAATATTTAGCTGCAAAAGCGGAATTAGCTGATGCCGAAAATGGAGCGCGTGTAGAACAACAACAAATGGCTTTGGGACAAAAAGAGCGTGCTTTGGGAGCTTTGCAAGAAGTAGATGTTGCTGAGGCGGAAAGACACATCAAAGCACCACAAGACATGACGGTTGAAACAATTAATCTAAAAGTTGGAGAATTAGCTTTGGCTGGATATTCTATTGCAAACGGAATTTTGGAAGAAACTACATTTTTTAGATTTACAATTCCTGAGAATAAAATCGGGCAATTGCAAAAAAATCAAATCGTCAATTTAAAAGTTCCTTATAAAAATAATATGGTTTTGAAAGGTAAAATTGTTTCGATAAAAGTTCTTAATTCGTATGCAAATATTTCGACTGCTTATCCTGATATCGATCAACAACAATCGCAATATGAAGTGAAAGTTGTTCCTGTTGACTATAAACAAGCTGCTCAACTATTGACAAAAGCAAATGTAGTTTTAGATCTTAATGCTAAATAAATTCTGATGAAAACGATTTTTCATTTAATTATACGAGAATTCAAACTTTTCTTCAAGAATCCTGTTTTACCTATTTTATTCTTGGGAGCACCTATTATGTATGGTGTTCTGATCGGAAATGTTTATAAAAAAGGGAATGTAACCGATTTACCAATTATTGTTGTAGATGAAGATCATACAACGACAAGTCAGAAAATTATTCAGATGTTAGATGAAAATGAATCGGTTAAAGTTGCTGAAGTTTTACCTTCAACATTTGATTCTAAGAATAAAGCTTTAGCAATCGGAGCTGAAGTTGTGGTTGTTATTCCTCGAAACTTTCAATCTGATGTACAACAAAAAAAATTACCCGAAATCGCTTATTTTGTAGATGCTTCAAACACGTTAACTTCTAATACAGCAGCAATCGCAATTACGACAGTTTTAACAACAATGAAAGCTGGAATTTCGATAGAAACAGCTCGAAAACAAGGCGTTCCTGAATATATTGCAACACAAAGCTACGAACCATTCAAATCAACGATGATTCGTCAAAATATCAGAAGTGGAAACTACTTATATTTTATGCTTCCAGGTGTTTTATTAACCGTTTTACAACAAGTTTTATTATTAGGTTTAGCACTTTCATTTGCTTCAGAATTTGAGAATAGAACATTTAATGAATTAATCTCAAAATCATCTAATCCGTTTACCATTTTATTCGTCAAAACTTTCCCTTATTTATTTATGTCAGTATTTATATATATGCTGTATTATTGGTTCGGAATGTTTTATGACATGAAATTAGAAACCGAATTCTGGTCATTCTTCACTTCTTCTCTTGCATTTATTTTAGCCGTTTGCTTTTTAGGATTTTTAGTCAGCATTCTCCTTCCAAGTCAACTAAAAGCAACTGAAGTTTTGATGGTTGTTGCAACACCAAGTTTCATTTTAAGTGGATTTACATGGCCTTTAAGCCAAATGCCAAAATGGATTCAAGCAATTGCAGATTGCATTCCATTAACACATTATTTGAAAATATTCCGAATACTTTTCATAGAAAAAGGCGATCCTGCGTTAATTCAACCACATTTAAATAATCTAATTGTAATAGGAAGTATTTGCTTTGTCTTATCTTTGGCTATTCTAATCGTTAAAATAAGAAAAGCTAAACAATCGATGAAACAAATCGAAACAGAAAAGATTTAGCATCTTTTTTAACTTACAAAACAGATAATAAACCATGAATTTTCTTACAGTTGAAAATCTAACCAAATCATACGGAATCCAAACTTTATTTAAAGATGTAAATTTTCATGTAAACGAAGGCGATCAAATTGCATTTGTTGCAAAAAATGGAAGTGGAAAATCAACTTTACTAAAAATCTTAGCAGGCTTAGAAACTCCCGACTCTGGCGAGGTTCGTCCTGGGAAAGGTGTAAAAATATTGATGTTGGATCAAAGTGATGATTTTGACGAAAATTTAAAAAGTGAAGAATATATTTTCAATCATTCGAATGAAGTTTTAGATGTTGTTCGTCAATATGAAAACATGATCGAAAATGATCCAACAAATCCTGATTTAATTGATTTAATGGGAAAAATGGATGTTTTAGATGCATGGAAAGTTGAACCAACAATCAAGGAAATTTTATCAAAATTGAAAATTGATTTCTTGGATCAAAAAATTGGAAAACTTTCTGGTGGTCAGCGCAAACGTATTTCTTTAGCAAAATTTTTGATTGATTTAAGTTTTGAGAAAGGTTACGTTCTTTTAATTTTAGATGAGCCTACCAACCACTTAGATATTGAAATGGTGGAATGGCTTGAATATTTCTTGAACAAAGAAAACAAAACATTGATTTTGGTTACGCACGATCGTTATTTCTTAGATGCAATTTGTACCAAAATTCTCGAAATGGAGGACAAAACATTGTATGTACATTCGGGAAATTACGAAACTTATATTACGAACAAAGCATTGCGTATCGAAAATCAAAATGCAACAATTGACAAAGCGAAAAACCTTTATCGTAAAGAGATTGAGTGGATGCGTCGTCAACCACAAGCGCGTACAACAAAGTCTAAATCTCGTATTGATGCGTTTTATGATACTGAAAAAGTAGCTAAACATAAAATTGTCGATCAACAAGTAAAATTAGAGATGGTAATGACGCGTTTGGGTCAAAAAATCATCGAAATGGAACATGTTTCGAAAGCATTTGGTCAAAAGAAAATTTTAGATGATTTCTCATATATTTTCGCTCGTGGTGGAAAAATTGGTTTAGTTGGAAAAAATGGAGTTGGTAAAACGACTTTCCTAAAAATGTTAGAAGGAATCGAAACTATGGATTCTGGAACAATTGAACGTGGAGAAACCTTAAATATTGGACATTTCAAACAAGATGGAATTGATTTTAAAGAAGATGAACGTGTCATTGAGTTTGTGAAAGATATTGCCGATTTTTTCCCGCTTGCAAATGGAAAAGAAATGCGTGCAGAGCAATTCTTAGAAATGTTTTTGTTTACGCCAGAACAACAACATACTTTTATCTCAAAGTTGAGTGGCGGAGAGAAAAAACGTCTGCAATTATTAGCAATTTTGTATAAAAATCCTAACTTTTTGATTCTCGATGAGCCAACAAACGATTTAGATTTACCAACTTTGACGGTTCTTGAAAGTTTCTTAGAAGAATATCAAGGCTGTTTATTAGTTGTTTCCCACGATAGATATTTTATGGATAAAGTGGTTGATGAATTAATGATTTTCGAAGGCGAAGGGAAAGTTTCTCGTTATATGGGAACGTATACCGAATATCATATCGAAAATAAAAATAAACCTGAGTCAGAAGATAAAAAAGCTGAAAAAGAAATCGTTATTCAGGAAAAAGTTGAATCGAAAGAGAAAAATGTAGAGACAAAACCAAAAAAATTATCGTTTAAAGAACAACGAGAATTAGAAGAAATTAATAAATCTTTACCAATTCTTGAAGCCAAAAAAGAAGAATTAACGAATTTACTTTCCGACCCAAATTTAGGGTACGATAAAATCGCAACTATTGGAGATGAACTACAAAAAATTGTAGACGAATTAGAAGAAAAAGAATTTCGTTGGTTAGAATTAAGCGAATAAAAATATTGAATAGGAACTTTTTTTGAGTTCCTTTTTTTGTTTTAAAAATTCATTTCTATATTTACTCTATCAATCATCAGGAGTTTCTGAAAAATCAGAACACCAACCGAGCCAAAACCGCGCTACGATGGTATAAAATGAGGGCAAACGCTAAAATAAAAGGTTATTCTCCACTCTATCCTGTAGTTTTTATCATTAAAAATTGAAACAATGGAAAATCTAAAAAATGAATTTGTCGTATTATTTCGTGAATTAACTGACAACGAATTAGTCGAACGCTTTAATCAAAATGTAGGAAACAGTTCTTGGAATTCTGCAAGAAGATGTTATGTCAAAACATTATTCAACGAATTACAATTCCGTAATTTTGATTGCACAACCATAGAAAGAGGAAACACATTTTCGCTTCAACATCATGTAATATTAATTGAAAATAGATTAGAATATTTAGATTAAATATAAAAAAAGGAAAACTTGATTTAAGTTTTCCTTTATATTTTACGGTAGATAATATTACTTACTCTGCTCTTTTATAAAATCATTAATCGTAACATTTAATCGTTTATTTCGGATATCTTTTTCAAAACGAATTGGTTCAGCAACACGTTCTGCACAGTCTTTCATACCACAATTTTCACACGTAACCGCAACTTCTTTTACAGGAATTGATGGGTCATTCATAAATTTCACTTTACGTTGAGCTGATTTATACAATACACCAATCGTTACGCTTCGTAAATAATTTGGATTGAATGGATCTTTCGTTGCAGAAGAAATTACATAATATTTTTGATTATTATTGAACGGATACAACGAAATTTGTGCAGAAATCTCATGATGATCATCTTGATGTTTTTCCAATTCTTTCAAAACATTTAACGAAACCCAACGACGACAATAATGCTCATCCGTTTCATTTGCTTGTGGCGATTGTTGTTGATTAAGATGAAGTTCTTTCGTTAATTTATATGAATTTGAACCAACTTTTGCTGACAAACGCAAGAAAAACAAATCACGAATATTAAAATGTTTGGGTAACAAATTTGTCATTCGTTGATAAACCGTTTCAGGTGATTCGGTATATTTTCCAAGAATTTCTTGAAATTTAGACAAATCATGATGCTCTATAGCAAACAAATTCTGCATATCCTTCAACAGTTTTTCTTCTGGTAACAACAAAGCTCCAGCAAAATAAGATGCATAAAAATTGTTTAACAATTGATCAAAATTATCAAAACTTGCCCACGAAAATGTATACAAACGTTCCTTCAAATCAAGGTAATTATAGCCTAATTCTTTCGCTAAAATAAATCGTTTTTGATCATTGTCAGAATTGATATTGATATACAAAAGTTTTTTCTCTTTGATAAAAATAGAACGCAATTTCGCTAAATCCTTTCCTCCTAAAGAAGTGAAATCTTCATAAAGAATGGTATAATTATATTCCTCTTTCAGAATTTCCTCCATCGTTTCATTTTTCACAAAATCTTCTGATTCAATCAAATATTCTTGTAAAAAACTCTTTGCCGATTTCTCAATTTCAGGAAAATAATTATCATTTGCTTCCTGAAAAGACCTCAACGAAGCCAAGAAAAAACTTTCGCGTGTAAGATTGTAATTATTACCTATTTCAATCAACGTAGAAATAAATGCATTTACCTTCATTGGGGCGTTAGAAATGATCTCAATTAAATCTCTTTCTTCAATTCCGAAGAGTTCCAAAGGAATTTCTTGCAATAAATTTGATTGTAGAATCTCAGCGACTGGTGCTAAATTTTTATCTAATTTTAATGAAACTATCTCATCGTAAGGAATTTCCAACGCTTCGGCAAGAGCAACAATTTTATCAGTTTTTGGATATTTTTTACCTTTTTCGATCTCATTCAAATACGATTTCGAAAGACCAGTTAACTTAGATAACTTAAACAATGACAAATCCTTAGCCGTTCTTACTTGTTTTAGTTTTAACCCAAAAATTAATTTAATGTATTCTTCTTGCATAATTTTTTCAAAAATATTTGGTAAATGTAAACGAATTTTTATAATTTAGCGAACGTTCGCTGGCGCTGGAAGTAAAATTCCGCTCGAATAACCAAAACCAAAATTACAACAAAAACACAAAAAATGGATACTATTACAAGTGAATTAAAATTATCGCAGAATAAGCTGGATAGTTATCCAGATGTTTTGACCACCGAAGCAGTTAAATTTTTAACAGCTTTACACAAAAATTTCAACGAAAGACGTTTAGAACTTTTGGCGAATCGACAAGAAAGACAAATCTTTTTTGATTTGGGGAATTTTCCAACTTTTTTGTCAGAAACAAAGGAAATCAGAAATGGCGATTGGACAGCAGCTCCTATTCCAGCTGATTTACAAGACAGACGCGTTGAAATAACTGGTCCAGTTGACCGCAAAATGGTAATTAACGCGTTAAATTCTGGCGCTAAAACATTTATGGCCGATTTTGAAGATAGTAATTCTCCAACGTGGGATAACAATCTTCAAGGGCAACAAAATTTAAGAGATGCAGTAAATGGTACTATTTCATTCGAAAATAATGGAAAAAAGTATCAATTAAACGAAAAAACTGCTGTCTTGCTTGTAAGACCGAGAGGTTTACATTTGAATGAAAAGAATATCATAATAGATAAACAAGAAATATCAGGCTCACTATTTGACTTTGGTTTATATTTTTTCCATAATGCACACACGTTACTTTCCAAGCAAAGTGGGCCTTATTTCTATCTTCCTAAATTAGAACATCACCTAGAAGCACGCTGGTGGAACGATGTTTTTGTTTTTGCACAAAATTATTTAAACATTCCACAAGCTACGATTAAAGCTACAGTTTTGATCGAAACTATAACAGCCTCTTTTCAGTTAGATGAAATTATTTACGAATTAAAAGACCACATCGCAGGCCTTAACTGCGGTCGTTGGGATTATATATTTTCTTATATCAAAAAATTTAAGAAACACCCAAATTTTATTGTTCCAGATCGTTCTCAAGTTACGATGACTTCGCCTTTTATGGCTGCATATTCGCAAGCAGTTATTCAACGTTGTCATAAACGAAACATACATGCAATTGGTGGAATGGCTGCTCAAATTCCGATTAAGAATGATGAAAAAGCCAATGAAATTGCCTTTGAAAAAGTGAAGAATGATAAACTTCGCGAAGTAAAAAATGGACACGATGGAACGTGGGTTGCGCATCCTGCCTTGGTAAAAGTCGCAAAAGACATTTTTGACGAATATATGCCACAAGCTAATCAAATTGCCAATAAGCGAGAAGATGTTGTAACAACTGCCGAGGCTTTGTTAGAATTGCCAAAAGGAACAGTTACAGAACAAGGAATTCGAGACAATATTAATGTCGGAATTTTATACATCGAAAGTTGGTTATCTGAAAAAGGTGCCGCAGCTTTATATAACTTAATGGAAGACGCAGCAACAGCAGAAATCTCTCGTACGCAGGTTTGGCAATGGTTAAGCCAATTGATTACGTTAGAAAACGGATGCGAATTTAACAGTGACAAATACAAAAAATTAAGAGCCGAAGAGGTTCAAAAAATAAAAAAATTAGTTGGTGAGGAAAACTATTTGAACGGAAGATTTGAAGAAGCTATTTCAATCTTTGACGAATTAGTTTTATCGCACAAGTTTACCGAATTTTTAACATTAGAAGCCTATAAGTATATTGATTAAGCCCTTATAACCAGACACACTCAAAAAGAAATACACACACAACACACATTCATAAACAAAACACAAAAAACACAATTATGAGCAATCAAGAAAGAATTCAGAAGATTCGACAGGATTGGGAAACTAATCCTCGTTGGACAGACATTGTTCGTCCTTATTCAGCAGAAGATGTAATTCGATTAAGAGGTTCTTTGGACATCGATTACACTTTAGCAAGATTAGGTGCTAAGAAACTTTGGGAAGGTTTAAATTCGAAGCCATTTATGGCGGGTTTAGGCGCTTTGAATGGTAATCAAGCCATACAAGAAGTGCAAGCTGGTTTAGATGCAATCTATCTTTCGGGATGGCAAGTTGCTGCAGATGCAAATCTTTCGGCAGAAATGTATCCAGATCAATCATTGTATCCAGCCAATTCGGTTCCAATGGTGATAAAACGTATTAACAATGCGTTGCGTCGTCGCGATGAAATACAATCTGTTACCGAACAGGGAAACATTGATTATATGGTACCAATTGTTGCCGATGCAGAAGCTGGATTTGGAGGAAACTTGAATGCTTATGAATTGATGAAACAAATGATAGAAGCTGGTGCTGCTGGCGTTCATTTCGAAGATCAATTGTCATCAGCCAAAAAATGTGGTCATCTTGGAGGAAAAGTTTTAGTTCCAACACAAGAAGCAATTAACAAATTGGTTGCAGCTCGTTTAGCAGCAGATGTTTGCGGCGTTCCTACTCTATTGGTTGCAAGAACTGATGCAGAAGCTGCGAATTTGATTACTTCGGATATTGACGAAAGAGATCAACCTTTTATCATCCAAGGAAGTAGAACTTCTGAAGGTTTTTACAATGTGAGAAATGGTTTGGAACAAGGAATTAATCGAGGCTTAAGCTATGCGCCTTATGCTGATTTAATTTGGATGGAAACATCTAATCCAGATCTTGGAATGGCAAGAGAATTTGCACAAGCGATTCGAGAAAAATATCCAAATCAGATGTTAGCCTATAATTGTTCGCCTTCATTTAATTGGGCAAAACATTTAACAGAAGCTCAAATGGAAACATTTCGCGAAGATTTAGCTGAAATGGGATACAAATTCCAATTCATCACTTTAGCAGGTTTCCATGCGATGAATACCTCTATGTTCGAGTTATCACGTGCATACAAAGCCAAAGGAATGGCGGGATATTCGGCATTACAAGAAAAAGAATTTGCGTTACAAGAAGAAGGTTTTGCAGCTGTAAAACACCAATCTTTTGTAGGAACACAATATTTCGATTACGTACAAAACACAGTGCAACAAGGCATTTCATCTACTACAGCTATGGCCGAAAGTACGGAAGCCGCACAATTCTAATACATACTTTTCAATTAGAAAGGACGTACCGCAACTACGTCCTTTTTTTATTTTTGATTTTGACTTCTTTACGACATCCTTAAAAGATATATTTTTATTTATGGTCAGGCTAAATTCCGTTAAATTTAGCATTCAAAAAAACACCTCTATAATCTCCTCAAGGGGATATTGTTCACATATTTTCATTCAAAATTATCAATCAACTTTCATAATCTGAAACGACTTTCCATTCATTTCGAAAGTATCTTGTTCCGATTTTCCAACCAAGATTCTAGCCAAAGGAGTTTGAGTTGATAGGACAAATATCTTTTTATTCTCGAAAATAATTTCCCCAAAACTACACGCCATACAGAAATTTCCCATCGTAGTTTCAACATAACTACCTAAACCAATGGTTTTGTTCTCCACAATTTTTATTTTAGAAAACACGTCTTGCTGAATTAAAACTTCATTCAATTGATTTTGAATTCGAGTAATTTCCTGTTGCATCATTTCGCGCGACGTTTCATACTTATCACCCATACTACTTTTAGTATCGTTGTTTGAAGCACGTAAATCGTCAATCAAACCATTCAAATACGTTATCTTATCGTCGATTTGTTGTGCTATAAATTGATATAATTCTGCTTTCATTTCTTTCAATTAAATTGTTTGAGGCTTATTCTTAAATTTCAGCATGTAAATGGTTCCCAAAAGACAAATAAATGCCGAAACATAAATCACCATCGGAATACGATCCAAATAATCCTGAAAATACCAACCCGCGCACAATGCTCCAAATCCTATCCCCGCTTCCAACGCAATATACATCGTTGCCATTGCCTTTCCACGTTCATCAGGTTTGCTAAAATCTATTGTCCATGCATTTAGTGCAGGAGAAAGAATTCCGGTTGAAATGCCATACATCAAACCTCCTAAAATCAACCCTATTTTTGCATCAATAGAAGCCAAAAGTACCAATGCAATAATCAATAAAACTAAGCCTAATTTTATCACCAACACACGCCCTTTTTGGTCAGATATCTTACCTGCAAAGAAAAGAACCATCATAGATGATATTGTAAATACGATAAAGAAAACGCCTTTATTTTGAAAACCTAAATGTTCGGTCCAATCTGGAATTAATGTCAATATAGAACCATAAGCAACATACGAAAGAAACGTAATCAATGCCGCTGGCAAAGCTTCTTTTGCAAAAACATCTTGCTTCGAAATCTTTAGTAATCCGAACGAAAATTTCTGTTTATTTTGCAAGGTCTCTTTCATATTGAATAAAATCAATATCGATAATAATGCGAAAAACGAAGACGTAAAAAACATCACATTAATCGATGTATATAATGTAATTGTACTTCCCAATGCAGGTCCAATTGCCATTCCGATACTGAAACAAATTCCGTGCAAGCCCAATGCTTCGCCCCAACGTTCGCGCGGAATAATATCTGCAATATAAGCTGCTGTTGCAGTGGGTTTGAAACCTGTCGAAAAGCCGTGTACCAATCTCAAAAATAAAAAACCTGAAACGGTTGTTAAAACAGGATATAAAATTCCGCACACAAAACAGACAATAGAACCGACTGCCATAATAGGTACCCGCCCCACTTTATCGGTTAATTTTCCACTAAAAGGTCTCGAAATTCCCGCTGTCAAGGTAAATAATGCAATAATAAATCCTTTGTATTCTGCTCCTCCCATGCTGCTTAAATAAGCAGGTAGCTCGGGAATCATCATATTAAAACTCGCTGAAAACAACAACGAACTCAAACACATTAAAATAAAATGGAGATTATAAACGGGATCTGAATTTAATTTTTTATTAATGGCAGAAAACATAACGGATTTTTTGCAAAGGTAATTTATCTTAACCGAAACAAACTACACAATCCAAAAGTATTACTTGTTACAAAAAATTACTACATCATTCAACATTGTTAGCCGATATTTCATTGATTCTATTAATGAAATTTCTTATTTAAGAGTTACTAAGTTGATATGAAAATAACTTCTACATTAGAATACAGTTAAAATAACTTATTGTATTTAATTACTTGCTGAACAATTCTTATTTTAGCTTTATCAATTCTACTACCCTAAAAAACGATCTAACCAACTATTATTTTCAAGCATGAAAAACTATGAAAATCTAAAAGAGACCTTGTCTTTTTATGGCGTAAATTGTAATAAACTATATTATATCTCATCAGGAAATCCAATTTTTGCGTTTCCTGAAAGATCATTTCGAATCGACTTTTATGCATTTTGTATTTGTTTATCTGGCTCAATAGAAGTTGAGATAGATTCTCAGAAATATTGTATTACTCAAAATGAATTCTTAATTTCTGCTCCTTCTACTGTTTTGAAAATTCTAGATACTAGCTCTAATTTCAGAATGAAATTGTTATTTTTTGAGAAAAACTTTCTCCTTAAAAACATTTCTAATCCTTTCTTTATTGATAAACTTAATTTGTTTACACATCAAAACTTTACAGTTTGTAAGGCAAATAAAAAAGAAGCGAATCATCTTTTTATGTTAATCAATTATCTTCAAGAGCAACGAGAAAGAAATGTTTTGTTCTTAGAAGATATTATTCGATCTATTATTTTTACTTTACTACTTGAATCTGCCTCTATAATTGCTGAACAATATTCAAAAGAAAATAAAAATCATTCTCGCGAAATCAACACTCTATTTTGTAAGTTTACACAACTTGTACAAGAAAATGTTATCGCTCACAAAGACGTACAGTTTTATGCAGATCAATTATTTATTACAAATAAATATTTGATTCACCTTGTAAAAAAAGCAACTAAGAAAACTCCACATGTTATTATTGACGAATATTTATTAAAAGAAGCGTATGTTTTGCTTGGTTATTCAGAGAAAACAATTGTCCAAATAGCATTAGATCTAGGTTTCAACTCTTCTTCATCTTTTGGTCGGTTTTTTAAAAAATACACTTCTATTTCACCTCAACAATATAGAAAACAACAACATATATAAAAAAAGAAATTTGGGATACAAATGACGAATTTCGGGATACTTTAGAAAAATAATAAAGCGTAATTTTATTCTAGAATCTTAAAATAAATAATTATGAATAAAGTTACTTCAAAATTTGACAACGTTTTAAATCATTCTACTATCTACGGAAATATTGATCATCAACCAGATGCGAGTAAAGAAACACCAAGAAACACTCCAGAAAAATCTTATCCTTTCTCTGATCAAATAGGAAATTACCAACGCAATAAAGGAATTCCTACAAAATCTTATAAGGACAGTAAGGTATTTATTGTAGGAAGTGGTATTGCAGGTTTAGCTACTGCTTATTATTTTATTAGAGACGGACATTTCACTCCAGAGAATATCACATTTATAGAACAACTTCAGGTCGAAGGAGGTTCGTTAGATGGAGCTGGAAATGCAAAAGATGGTTACATAATTCGAGGAGGTCGAGAAATGGATTGTACTTACGAGAATTTATGGGACATCTTCCAAGACATTCCTGCATTAGAGTTGCCAGAACCTTATAGCGTTTTAGACGAATATAGATTAGTAAATGATAATGATTCTAATTATTCTATTGCACGTTTAATTCATGAAAAAGGGAAAGTAAAAGACTTTAGTAAATTTGGTTTGAATAAGAAAGATCAATTAGCTATTATCAAACTTTTGTTGAAGAAAAAAGAAGAATTGGACGACATAACGATTGAAGATTATTTTAATCAATCATTCTTAGAAAGTAATTTCTGGACATTTTGGCGTACAATGTTTGCCTTTGAAAATTGGCATAGTTTACTAGAGTTCAAATTATATATGCATCGCTTTTTACATGCGATTGATGGTTTAAATGATCTTTCTTCATTGGTATTTCCTAAATACAATCAATACGACACTTTTGTTACGCCATTAGGTAAATGGTTAAAAGAAAAAGGAGTAAAAATTCAGTTAAATACACTGGTTAAAGATTTAGATTTATTAATTAATACAGAAGGAAAAGTAGTCAAAGGAATTATAACAGAACAAGATGGACAAGATGTAATTATTCCTGTCACACCGAATGATTATGTTATTGTAACTACTGGTTCCATGACCGAAGATACTGCGTATGGAGATAATACAACAGCTCCAGTCATAGCGATAGATAATAATACAAGTGGTCAAAGTGCAGGGTGGAAACTATGGAAAAACCTTTCTGCTAAATCTCCTATTTTTGGTCGTCCAGAAAAATTTTGTGGGAATATTGAAAAATCTTCATGGGAATCTGTTACTTTAACTTGTAAACCTTCTGCATTAGTAGAAAAACTAAAAGAATATTCTGTTAATGATCCATATTCAGGTCAAACTGTTACAGGCGGAATTATTACCATTACAGATTCTAATTGGTTAATGAGTTTTACTTGTAATCGTCAACCACATTTTCCTACACAACCAGATGATATTTTAGTTCTTTGGGTTTATGCATTATTTATGGATAAAGAAGGAAACTACATCAAGAAAACAATGCCTACTTGTACAGGAAACGAAATCCTAACAGAATTATGTTATCATTTAGGAATTGAAGACCAAATAGATGACGTTATTGAGAATACAATCACTCGTTCTGCTTATATGCCTTACATCACATCTATGTTTATGCCTAGAGCAAAAGGAGATCGCCCACAAGTAGTTCCAGCTGAGTGTAAGAATCTAGGTTTAGTTGGTCAATTTGTAGAAACCAATAACGATGTAGTTTTCACAATGGAAAGTTCTGTTCGTACCGCACGTATTGCAGTTTATGAATTACTTAATTTAAATAAGCAAGTTCCAGACATTAATCCATTACAATACGACATTCGTCATTTATTAAAAGCAACTAAAACGTTGAACGATGATAAACCATTTATGGGTGAAGGTTTATTGAATAAAGTTTTAAAAGGAACTTATTTTGAACATATTCTACCTATTGGATCAGATTCTCCTCAAGAGGAAGAAGAAAAAGAATCTTTTCTATTAGAACAATTTGGTAAATTCAAAGAATGGGTAGGACATTTTAGAGGTTAAAATCACCCTCAATTCAATCCTGAATATCAATACTATAAAACCAATAAAAGCTTCTAAATCTTTAGTGATTTAGAAGCTTTTTGAGTATTACTATATTTTTTCTATTTAAAAACTATACCAGCTTTTATTAATAAATATTAGCTATAGTGATATTATTATTGAATTATTAAAGGTTTTATTTCAAATTCTGATTCAATATTTTCCTTTAATTTTAGAAATTCTATTGTATGCATACTATGCAAATCAACATCAGTTAATCCAAATGGTCCATTTTCTCAGTAATATATAGTCCATTTTCAAGCTCAATTATTGCTTTCTCCATTTCATCAAGTTCATTTTCGAAATATTTAAAATGATAATTAATGATTTTTAAATTTAAAATTAATTCTATTGGTTTAGATTCAACTTTCCTTGCTAATTCAAACTTTTTTAAAGTTTCACTTTCATTCCATTCTTCTGTTGGAAAGTAAGGAATTTGAATTAGTTTATCATTATCAATTTTTATAAAAGACTCAAACTCCTGTAATCCATATTTATTTTCTGGGTTATAACAATATTTTATTTCGGTTATAATTTTTCCAATACTATCAGTCAGGGTCATTTTACAAAATTAAACTTAACAATATTTCTTTACAAGAATAAACAAAACCTGTTTTACAAAAAAGTTGTCATTTCTATATTTCATTCAACAACATTCCAATATACAAAATCTCAACCACTCCCAACACCCCACAAAAAAAGCTCTTATCAAAGAGCCATTTGGTTAAAGAACTGTTTTGGATAATAAAATTTATTTCCAAATTTTATATAAGGAATCTTATTCGTTTTCCTCATCCTATACAACGTTTTGTCACTCACGTTAAGCAAACTTTTTAGGTCTGCGTTATCATAGAATTTCTGATTTTCTTCTAATAGTAGAAAAGTTTTTTGGAATTCTATCAGCAGGAGCTTCATATCCTTTAATGCCTCTCCATCGTTTTGTAAAAATAAATCATTTTTCATATATTTAGTTGATGTTAAGATGTACTAATTTATAAAATAAATACTTAATAACCAAATATTTACCAAACAAACAATATTCCTTTACACGAAATCTAGCTATCACCCTACTTTTTGTAGAGTACTCAAATCGATTATGTTCGACAATAAACCAATGTATCGTTGAACAGTTTTAGGATTAAAACCATAAATACAAGCAAGGTTCTCCCAGAATTTTACACCAAACATAAAGATGAAAAAAAAACACATATTCACTTTGCAAAAAAAATACCACATAGAAACATAGAACCAAATGATTTTGCTTTCCAATTAGTAGTCTACCTATTCGTATTTTCAACTAATTTTTACAAGCCATCACAACTAAAACTATGTTTCTATGTGGTCAAAATAAATTTGAACAACATCTATAAAATTCTATTTTCGATACGATTCTTCTTCACTCTTCTACGCCGTTAAACAAAGTATTGTACCGAAAAATCACTCCAATCAACGAACTTCATTTTACTACTACCTCACTACTACCTTTACACAACCATATACTCGCCAAGATAAATACTGGTACTCGCCATAGCCTTTGTTTCACTATTCAGAAACGCCCAAAAATTCACTTTTTTGCCATTGTAATACGTTGGTAAAGTAACATCTATAATCATAGAATCACGAGTTACAACATTCTGAAACACTTCGAACGAATTTAGTTCCTCGCAATAACAAACAAGATTCACAAAATCCGAAGGTTGCGCATTGCCTTGCCCAGAATTATCTTCCCAATTCATTTGGAAACTATCCCCACCTGCCGTCTCTATCGTAGGTTGTAAAAAGCCAACCAAATCGCCTTTCGACACCAATACACGCTCTAATACAATAACAGGTAAACCATTCTCCATTTCCAATGCATTGTTCAGCATATAAGAAGTCGCGATGTTGTAGCGCGATTTTAGCCCGACTCTATTCCCAAAATATAAATTAAGAATAAGACGAATTGGTTGCAAAAAACCAATAATTTTCTTAAATTTGATTTGTTGCATCAATTGCAAATCAGTAGGTTGGCTTTTAGATTTTTTTGGCAAACTACGGATAATGTCTTTGCCGCGCCAATTAACGCCTACTACAGTTCCTACTTTTCCTGAGAATCCACCAAGGATTCCTTTTTTAATTTCTGCCATAATTGCAAGTTTTTATTGTTAATATTCATAAAGTTAGCAACAGAAACAACACCATTTACAAAAACACAATTTTGTGCCCGCATTTGCCCTGCTCTGCCCGCATTTGTCCACTTTTGTCCAGTTGCTTTTTACACAATAATAGTAATATAACAAAATAAAAACCTCGCTAACCTCCTATTTATAAGAGCTAGAGAGAAGTTGAATTTTTGGTCAATTTTGGTCTTGTTCGACCATTGTTCGACCATTGTTCGACGAATCTTCGGAAAAACGGCATTCTCGTCGAAGAACGGTCGAAGAAAACACGAACAAAAGTGGGAGGAAATTGAAATTGTAAAAATAAAATGATGCAAGAATACTTTGTTTCGCTATCCATACATTCATTATTACATTCTACATTAAATTATTTCGTGATACATGAATATTGTTTTTATAAATATCTTATTTACAAAAAATTAATTATATTTGCTTCTAATTTTACGAAATGCAGATATAGGTGATTTTTTACGAAACAAAAGCTAGATCAGTTTCGTGAAAAAACAATGTTGGTGGCAATTGTAAAACGACACCGCAATAAACTTGACAATGACAGACAAACCAATTCCTGCAAAAATTCTTTTAACTCTTGCTGACAACAAGTTGACAGGCGAAGATTTTATCGGTTTATCGAACACACTTTACAGACAAAATTTAATTTTTTCAGAACCACGAGAATTAAGACGAAACGAAAATGTTTTAGAACTAACTATTATTTTTAGAGACCTTTTTTCGTATAGGCATTGGTCTAAAAATGCGGAAATAAAAGAATATTGGACTTCCAAGTTTGACAAATTGCTTGCAGGCAAACCGAAGACAATTAAAGAAATGGACATTATTGTTGAAGTAGACAATGTCCAAAATTGTACTTGCGACAAGTCTGATTTTTATATATTGCAAGGACGTTCTTTACAATTCACAGACGAGTTGATTTGCAACAACTGTTTAGGACAAGTTCCTTATTCAAAAATACCTTTAGAAATTAAACTTGAGGACTGGCAAACAAAACACGAAAGAGTTTATTTGAACTGGCTTGAAAGTGGGCTTTTTGAAAAAGAGGCTTATAAAGAACTGACAAACTACAAAAAAGGCAAACTGAACTTAGCAGGCGAAAAAATTAGACAACAACTTTCTGACTTTTTCAAAATTCCTGTTTACATAAGTTACTTTGTTGAGCAACCAGACGACAATCATCCTTGCTTAATTTGTGGACAACAAGGAACTAAATCTGGACTTAAAAAACCAAACAGAATTTGTAAATCTTGCAATACAATTTTTGGCTATGACACCGAGTAGACAAACAACTGCCACCAACAAGGGTTTTGCAATAGTGGGGAGAAACTGCAAAGTTCAACGATAGTTCTTCGGTTCAACTTTTGTACAAAATTGAAGATTTGTGCTTCGATTGCCCCACCATCGCAAAGCCCCAAAACGTTGTGTGCAATGTTAGAACTACATTTAATAAATATAATTTCAAAACGACATATTTTGACATAACAACATTTTAAGTTTACATAAAAAATTAAAAACTATAAATTATGCCCCAAATGATTCAAAGAGGAAATGAATTAATTAGAATTAATCCATCTAAAAAAAATGAACTAGATTACTCTAGAGATAATGGAACTAATTGGAATCGAAAATTTTTATCTCATTCCGGAATAGGAGATTTTATAGATTTATTAGATTTTGGACATGAAATTTTAGCCATTACTAAAAACGGACAAGAAATATATTATTCTAAAGACAATGGAAGTAATTGGAATCGAAGATTTTTATCTAATTCTGTAGTAGGTTCTTTTCAATCATTAGCCTTAAATGGTTCAGAATTGTTAGCAACAACAGATAAAGGTTTATATTATTCAAGAGATAACGGAGCTAATTGGAATAGAAAATAAAATGAGAACAGCAGAGGTGTTAAAATTAATAGAGCAATTTTCACAAACTTATCGCAACTCTGATTTGGAAAAATTTGAAATAGGAGAAAAATATGTTTTATATCCCAAAGAAGGAGAAGAAACAGAATTTTCTTGGCCAAATCAATGGCAATTTTGTGGAGATTCAGGAATTTATCTTTTTATTGACGAAAATGACGAAGTAATTTACATTGGTGAAACTACTCATTTTGGTAATCGATTTGGCAGTTATTTTTCTTCTAAAATAGAAAACCTTTTAAAACACAATTGGAATTCAAATCCACATTTTGTAATCCCAATAAAAGTTCCAACTGAAAGCAGTTTTGAACGATTAGGTTTAGAAGAATATTTAATCAAAAAAACAAATCCAATTGACAACAAAAGATTTAACAATTAAAGAACTGAATGAAAAGTTAGTAAATATTACTGAAGATAAAATTAGCAATATTAAACTTCAGAAATATGAAGAAGCATCAAAATTACGAGCAATAGAAGTCGATATTTTGAATAAAATTGAAGAACTAAATAAAAAAGCGGTTAAATAACACTGCACACAACATAGGTAACTGTTGCATAACTCCAATTTACAGTAAAAA